>CBJNAR010000680.1:0-3230 GCA_966434075.1 uncultured bacterium | reverse complement strand
GCGGTTACTGGAACACCTGAACGACCCCGAGGAATTCGCCTCGCCGGTGCCCATTCCCTCGACCGCGCTCGACAGCCCGGTTTTCAGTTCCGAGCGCTACTGGTCGGGGCCGTCGTGGCCCGTAACCAACTGGCTGGTCGTGCGCGGCCTGCGCGAACGCGGCGCCGTGGCCGAGGCCGAAGCCCTGCGCCTCAGCACGCTGGCGATGATCGCCGAGGGCGCCGACCCCGCCGCCGTGCGCATGGCGGCCATGGGCGTGATGGAACTGAACAGCTTCGACGATCACTTCACCACGCCCTCCAGCCAGCAATACGCCCACGCCTGGCTCTGGGACAGCGCCATCGTCGCCATCAGTTGGCCGTCGGTGGTCGCGCGCCCGCCCGGCTACCAGCGCCAGGACGGCGACCCCGGCTTTTGGGAGTATTATGAGCCGCACACCGGCGCGCCCCTCGGCGCCAAGCCCATGACCTGGACGGCCTCGCTGTTTGTCGAGCTACAGGATATGGGGGAGGATTAGCGCCCCGCTATGGAGTACCGGTTAGGCGTCGAAGACATCGAGCCGTACCGCTGGCTGGCCTGGGTCCTGGACCTGCCCGGCTGCTTTGCCGACGGCGACAGCGAGGCCGGGGCTGTGGCCGCCGCCCCCGCCGCGATCCGCGCCTATTTTGCCTGGCTAGCAACGCATGGCGCGGTGCCGGTCGGGCCACCCGCTGAGGTGACGGTGCAGGTCGCGGAAGTCTTCCACGGTTATATCGGCCAGGGCGACTACTGGGTCAACGCCCTGTTTGCCGACGACCGCCGCCCGCTCACGCCCGCCGATGTGGATACCGACCTCCGTCTGCTGGCCTACACGCGCCAGGATCTTGCCGGCCTCGTCGCCGGACTCGCCCCGGCGGCGCTGGCCGCGCCCCATCCCACCGCCCAGAACGCATCGATCACCAGCCTCTTGCAGCATATGGCGACCGCCGAGCGCTGGTACTTCGCCAATCTCGGCCTGGAGCAACCCGATCTCCCACCCGATCCGTTGCGTGCGCTCGACCAGGTGCGCGCGCAGACCCGCGCCTGGCTGCCCACCCTGATCGGCGACGGGCGGATCTGGGAGCACAGCGGCGAAGCCTGGTCGGCGCGCAAAGTCCTGCGCCGCACCCTCTGGCACGAGCGCACGCACACCGCGCAGGTCGGGCGGCTGCTGAGCGAACCAGACACAGCAAATCACCAGAATTAAGCATACTCAATGAATGGAGGGTACGGGTAGTCGTTGGAGACGCAACAAGACGCGCTTGCTGTGCTCGATCGCGCATGGCCGCAGATCGTCGGGGAATGCCGGGCGGTGTTAGGCTCGGAACTACACTACCAAGCGGTCGTTTACCATTGTCTAAGATCGCACGGCGCCGTTCCGCGCGACCAAATCGGCATGAACGTCAAGATGTGGATCGGTGATTGTGTCACACCCTTGTTCCAGAGCCTGGATCAACGCAAAAATCCACGCTATGGCGGGGGATTTGAGCCGATACCGGATATCGTGTTGTTCTCTCCGGCCATTAATGGGGACTGGCGCAGACGCAACAACGATCGGACTCTCGTGAGCATGTTGATGGCAATCGAAGTGAAGGCCTCAGAGCGCCACAAGGATCGACTGACTCGGAGCGAGATTGTCTCGGATATCCGTAAGCTACATGCCCATCGGGAGGAAGTCCGGCATCGCGGGAGCGACATGCTGCCGGTGGTGCTGGTTATCGACACCGCGCCCGATCCCGGCGAAAGAATGAAGCCGGGCGCACTGGAATATTCGTTGACCGTGGCTCAGGAGCACGGAGTTTACTTTTACTACGTCTCTCCAGCAGAGGCGAAAGTGGTGGTGCCAGGAGATGGGATTGTGCCCGCCGAGCTATAAAGAACCAATTTACTCACCTGCGGGCATCTGGAAGAGGCCGACGTAGAACTCGCGGACGTAGGGCGGCAGGAGGCATATGTCGCCCATGGTGCCGCTGGCTAGCCCGGCGAACATCTCCCAGTCGTTGCGCTCGACCAGCATGCCGGCCCAGCCCTGCGCGGGGATGCCGTGGACGTAGTCGTAGGCCAGCTTGTGAATCCGGGCGTAGCGGGGGTCGGCGTCTTCGCTGAAGCGCACCACGGCGTCGATCATGCCGCCGGCCTGGCCGGGCAGCAGGCGGCGCTCGTGCCACCAGACGTGGGCGTGCTCGTGCAGCGCGGCCTCGTCCTGCGCCGTGTTGAGGAAGACGAGTTGGCGGCCGGGATCCCAATAGCCGCCGCCGCTGGTGCTGTGCAGATCGCGCACTGCGATGTGGCTGTGGCGGCGCAGGTACGCCTTGGCCTCCTCGGTGAAGGGGTAGCGCGCAAACAGCGACTCGCGCAGCGCCAGGGCGCCAGGGTCGTCCCAGCCGGCGCCATCCGGCCCGGCGCGGAAAGCCGCGGCGAACTGGCGCGCGGCGGACGCCAGAAAGGTCAAGGGCGATTTCGACTCGGCGATGGCGGGCCTCCTTACCGTCTTAGCCCCGTTGCCAGGGCAGCCAGAGTCCCGATTTGCGCGGCGCCTCGGGGGTGGGGGCGGAGTCAGGGTCGGGCCGGCCGGGTATCCACAGGCCGCTGGGGTGCGGCTGGGCGTCGATCACCTCGATCTCTTCGTCCTCGTCCGCCTCTTCGTCTTCGTCGTCGCGGACTATCTCCAGCTTGCGCAAGTCCAGGTGCTCATAGCGGGCCACTTCCTCCGGCGTGCCCAGGATGATCGGCTTTTCGCCGTTCTCGCCGAACACTGTCAGATCCGGGCCACCCAGCGGGAGCGGGTCCACCAGGCGCAGCCACATATTCAGGTCGGCGGGCAGGGGATAGCGCCAGCGGCGCGCCCAGGCCACCCCGCCCCGGATGAGGTTGACCGCCGTGGCCGGGTCGATCCGTTCGACCTCCTGGGGCCGGTGCTGCTGCAACTCGGCGATGGCGTCGATCGCGCCGTAGTTGCCGTAGGCGTCCTTGGTACCAACCCATGCAATATCGACCAGGAAGCCGGCAAATACCTGCCCGCTCTCGGCCTCGCGCACCACATGAATGCTCGCCATGCGTGCCTCGGCCCAACCGGGATTGACAAAATAGCCGACCAGCGGGTGGCGGGTCGAGAGGGCCGCGGCCAGTTCCGGCTCCTGGCGAAACGCGCGCGGCTGCGCGCTGGCGTTCGCCTTCTGCTTGCGCAGGGCTTCCTTGCGCGCCTTGGCTTT
>CBJNAR010000679.1:0-3242 GCA_966434075.1 uncultured bacterium | reverse complement strand
ACGACGGGCAGCGCCGATCCGCCCGCCGCCTCGATGCGCCGCGCCACCGCGTGCAGCCGATCCGCCCGCCGCGCCGCCGCCACGACGGCGAAGCTCTGCCGCGCCGCCCGCCACGCCACGGCCCGGCCCAGCCCGCTCGACGCCCCGGTGACAATCGCGACTCGCTGTTCCACGGCTCTCGGCTCCTTTCCGAACGGGGTATGCGCCGATGTCCAGCACATCCAATTGTTACAGAGCCCTCTGAATTACGCTGATCTTAATCGCTTTAAGGCCTGTTGGAGCCAGAATACTAGGCAAGATGTACCTAACTGAAAACGACGCCTGTTTTCACCTTTTGCGCAGATTGTGGAACTTGGCCCAGAACATGGCGCGCGTTCAAAACACTGTTGTTTGCATCATAGTTGACATAAATATAGAGAGATTGTCCGTTGTATTTCTCTTCCACAAATGAGATACCAGGAGGAGGCTTAACTGTATCAAAGAGACGCACCTTTTTCCCTGCACGATCTGGGAATGGAATAGGAATATGGGGATTGTTACTCAACGCGAACTTACAACACTCACGTAGTACATCTGTCCAGCTATTAACTTTAATTTGTGTTCCATCCGGTAAGCGCAGTAATGAAGGTCTTGTTCTAGTTACGTTACTGATCGTGTCGATCCTAGTAAAGATATGATCCGAAGATGCAGTTGGTGCAACAGTATTTGCACTGCCAGACGAAATTTTAGGAGCGACCTTTGTGTGTACTGTTTCTGCTTCTCGTGATACTTTTAGCTGGTTAAACTCTTTTTGCAAAGTAGCAAGCGCACTCTCCAGCTGTGAAACCTTTTGAGCAAGTGAGTCTATGTTTTGCTCTTCAGGCCAAAATCTCGCGGCATCAAGACGTTCGACAAGATACACTGCACAATCCACCACGTTATCTCCAACGAAATCCATGACCTTTATGTCCATATTTCCAGGCTGCAAACTCGTTACGTGCTTCCAAACCAAGCCATCAGTTAAGAAAATATCTTGAATCTTATAGGTGAATGCATACCTGACGATGTTCATTATTATGGAGTTGTCATTGAGATTGCTACCTAGAGCTTTGGCTTCAACAACAATGCGGACATTTGCGTTACGATCATATAGAGCATAATCAACGCGAGTCTGATCAAGTGATTTTTCCACTTCCACCATGTATGTATTTGCAGTATCCCAACCTAACGCCTGTAAAATTGGGTCAATTAGGACGGCACGTGTAGCAGCTTCATTCCGCTGGAGTGTTTCTCGGTATTGTGCTGCCGATCCCTTGACCTGGTTAATCGTCTCACTCAGATTGCTAAGTGGGCTCTTGATACGCACAGTCGGCTCCTTATATTAGTGAACTGGTCGCGCTACACCTCAAATGTATACTAGTATAGCTGCTAAAGTTGTTAAACGGCATTCTTCCCGAGAATGTTTTTGTACCGCCAAAATTGTTTTTTAGTCTTCCGTTTGCTAAGGTTGTAGACGGTAGATCAGATACCCGTTCTGGTCGTAGACCAGGGTGGCGGGCAGGGTGGCGTCCGGCTGGCGGCGGTAGAGGGCGAGGAGGGCCGGGCGCGCCGGGGGGTTGCGCAGGTTGGTCGGGTCGCCGGGGCCGCCGAGCCAGATGTGGGTCACGCCGTAGCGTTTGATGATCGCCTGCACGTCGGAGAGCGGCCCCATCGGGATCATCACGGCTTTGCGCTGGGCGTACCAGTTGAACTCCCAGGGGTTGCGCGTCATGACCACGGCGCCGGCGGGCAGGTTGGCGGCGGCCCAGCGCCCGGCGATGGCGAAGTTGTCCGGTCCGGCGTCGCCGGTGGCGCGGTTGGCGATGTCGGTCAGGGCGGGCCAGAGCAGGGCGGCCACGGCCAGCGGCAGCACGGCCAGCGCCGCCGCCGAGGCTCGCGGGCGCCCGGCCAGGGACGCGGCCAGCGGACCCGCGCGGCGGGCACGGGCGGCGGGCGGCGCATCGAGATCGAGGCTGTCCGGGGCGCGCCCGCGCAGGTGGTCCCAGATCCAGAACAGGGCCGCCGCCGTGCCCAGGTAGAACCAGGGCGCCAGGGCCAGGAAGTAGCGCGGCTCGTAGTGCCAGGCCAGCAGCACGAACAGGCCGTAGACCACGAAAGCGCCCACCCACGCCGTGCGCAGGCCGCGCAGCCGGGCCGGGATCAGCAGCCAGCCCGCCAGTCCGGCCACGAACACCGGCAGATCGACGATGTCGCCGTGGACGATGCCGCCGGTCCAGAGTTGCTCGAAGCCCCAGCGCACCGCCGTGTACAGCTCCTGGTAGCTGTGCAGCAGCAGGCTGCGGTCGGGCAGCGGGCGGCCGTCCAGGTAGTCGGCGTAGATGTTCTCCCAGGGCAGGCCGGTGCCGCCGGTCCAGAAGCGCAAGATCCAGAGGTCGTATTCCTCGGTGGAGTGGAACGGCTTGCCGAAGGCCAGGAAGTTGCGCAGCAGCAGCGGCGCCACGACCAGCGCCGCGCTCCCCAGGCCCCACAGCAGCGGCTGCCAGTCGCGCGGCGGGCGGCGCCCGGCCCAGCGCCCGGTGCGCCAGCCCCAGGCCAGCCCCAGCAGGAGCCCCACGATGATGAGGCCCGCGCTCGGTCCCTTGCTCCAGATGAGCAGCCCGGCGGCGATCCCCGCCAGGATGGCCGGGCGGGTGGGCGACGCGGGCGGCAGCGCCGAGACCGGCGGCGGGCGGCGGGCACCGGGCGCGGCCCCGTCCTCCTCCGCGGCGGCCAGTGCGACCTGCCGGCGGGCGCGCACAACGGTCGCTTCCAGCGCCTCCCAGGCCCAGCCGATGGTGAGCAGGGCCAGCAGCGTGAAGCTCAGGTCGTTGATCGGGTAGAGTACCGTCTGGAAGAAGTAGGGGTGCAGCAGCGTCAGCACGGCGGCGAGCAGGGCCACGCGCCGGTCCCACCAGCGCCCGGCGAAGTGGTAGACGGCGACGGCCAGGGCCAGCAGCACGAACAGGTTGGGCAGCTTGGCGACCCAGGTTTGCGCGCCCAGCAGCAGGAAGAACGGCGTGATCAGCAGCGGCTGCAACAGCGGCCAGGTCTCCGCCGGGTGGGTGATGCCGGGGAAGAACCGGTAGAACTGCGGCACGTAGTCGATGACCGGGCCGCGCCCCGCCGCCAGGTTGCGCGCCACCACGGCGTTGTCCGCGTAGTCGGCGTGGCCGATCCAGTCGATCTGCGCGATCACGTTCAGGGCAAAGGCGGCATATCCCAGT
>CBJNAR010000678.1:0-3245 GCA_966434075.1 uncultured bacterium | reverse complement strand
CCGGACGATAGCGCCACGGCCCTGGCCGGCGGCTGGTTCCACACCGGCGACCTGGCGACCATCGACGAGGAAGGCTATATCCAGATCAAGGACCGCAAGAAGGACATCATCATCAGCGGCGGCGAGAATATCTCCTCGGTCGAGATCGAGGATGTCTTCTACCAGCACCCGGCGGTGCTCGAAGCCGCGGTGATCGCCGTGCCCGACGACAAGTGGGGCGAGGTACCCCAGGCACTGGTCGTGCTCAAGCCCGGCCACAGCGCCACGCCGGAGGACCTGCTGGCCTTTGCCGGCGAGCGGTTGCCGCGCTTCAAGCACCCGCGCGGCGTGGACATCTACCCCGAGTTCCCCAAGACCGGCACGGGCAAGATCGTCAAGACCGACCTGCGCGAGAAGTACTGGCAGGGCTACGAATCGCGCGTCCATTAGCCGGGGCGCGGCCAGGCCGATCACGCTACAGACAGGCGCCGGGTGCTTCACGCACCCGGCGCTGCTGCATCTGTGCCGCCTGAACTACGCCGCCTTGTGCAGTGTCCAGCGACTCAGGGGGTGTAGCTGCGCGATAAATCGCGCCGTACTCGGTGGTCGTTAGCGTGTACTGTCTCCACCAGGTTGTCAGACGTTCCACTAAGCCTCGGCTGCGGGTTGCGGCAGGCGGCTCTTCTTGCCGTAGGGCCAGTGTTGCAGCTTATCGCCCGCCCAGTTCGCGCGCATCTCCGGCGTGGAGAGGTCCCAGTCGGGGCGGATTTTGCGGCTCACCTCGCGCAGGTCTTGCCACAGTTCCGCCGTCGAAGGGCGGCCCCAGAACCAGTAACCGTTGTAAATCTTGTACACGATCAGGCCGGGTTCGAGCACCAGCGTATACGGGATCATGGGGTTGTGGTGCGGGTCGGTGTACTCCTGGATGTCGAGATCCTGCTGCACCTTGCGCGCCACGTCGGACAGGAAAGGCCATTGCGCGCCCACCGCGTCACGAAATTCGTTGAGTTCGAGCACGTTGTCGGTGGCGATGGTGACGATCCTGGTGTAGGCGACGGCGATCTTGGGGTAGAAGCTCGCCAGATCGAGGTGCTGCTGGTGGTCCTTCGGGCAGAAGTGCCCGCGCGACAGCACCAGGATGAGCGGGTCGTTGCCCTGCAATTCGCTGAGCCGGCGCCGCGTGCCGGTGTGATCGGTCAATTCGTAGTCGGGAAACCGGGCGCCGGGAACGATGTCTGCGCGCATGATCTTCTCCTTTAAGCAAGGTGCAACGAACGGGGCCGCGCCGTTGGCAACTGTCGATGACCGTGCCCCTGCGCACAGCAAGCGGCACATCGTACTTATACCACGCTTTGCGCGCAAAACCTGTGCGAGCCGTTACAGCGCGGCCACCCCGCCCGCGAACATCAAGCCAGGCCGCGCAGGCGGCCTTCGTAACGCGAGTCGGAGGCTTGAGCCTTCGGGCGGGCGCCCGTCACCGCAGGCCGTGCTGCCCGGCGGACATCTGGTACCAGAGGTAGGTATCCCGGCTGATGCGCTCCCGGCGGTGCAGCAACCAGAGCAGCAGGGCGGCGCCGCCCGCACAGAACACTGAGGTTGGTCCGTCCACCTCGCCGATGCGCGGGCGGCGGTTCACCGTGGTCAGGTCGTAGATGTCGCCGGCGCTGTCGATCTCCAGGATGGGCAGCGGCTGCCCGCCGCGCGCCCAGGGCCAGAACCCCCGGCGCTCCAGCACATAGACGACGCCCTCGGCATCGACTTCTCCCACGCGGCGCAACTGCCTGCCCCGCCGCCGGCGATAGACCATGCCGGTGGCGGCGTCCACCATGCCCACGGGGCTGCCGGGGTCTTCACCTACCCGTCCCTCATAGACGTTGCCTTCGGAATCGACCTCCGCACTCACCCGCGCGGGGGCCAGGAACAGCGATACGACAGCCACCAGCGGCCTTCCTTTCCTCCGTGATGCGCGTCCCAATGTGGCGCGGCGCTTGCATCCGGGATCGCGCACAAACCATGCCAGTTGCGCCGGCCCGCGCGATCTTGCGCGGTACGGTACAATAGGATCGTTTGGCCGGGCCGCAGCGGTGCCGGCCCAGGGTGCAGCAGTGATAGCGAGGCGAAGAAAGGACGCGAGTGTGACAGATCTATCGGCGGATCGGGCGGCCCCCGGCGCGGAGGCCGGCAAGCGCAGCGAGTCCCGGCTGGAGCGCTACCTGCGCATGCAACGGCTCGTACTCCATGTGCGTTTGGGCGCGGCGCAGGCGCTTCAGCGCTGCATCCCATACAGCCTGTTCGGGAACGTGCGTAGCGCCATTTACCGGGTCTGCGGATTCCGCCACATCGCGCGCAAAGTCTATCTCGCCGGGCCGCTGGACATCCGGGGCGACGGCGACATCTATCCCCGGCTGCACATCGGCGCGCACACCTTCATCAACACCCCGTGCTTTATCGACCTCAATGCGCCGGTCCACATCGGCGAACACGTGGGCATCGGCCACCACGTGCGGATCATCACCAGCAACCACGAAATCGGGCCGCCGCACCACCGCATGGGGGCGATCAAGGCCGCGCCGGTGACGATCGGCGCCGGCGCGTGGATCGCGGCGGGCGCGATGATCTTGCCGGGCGTGACCATCGGCCCCGGCGCCCTGGTCATGGCCGGGGCGGTGGTCACGAAGGATGTCCCGGCTAACGCCAAGGCGGCGGGGATGCCCGCCCAGGTCGTCGGCGCACTGCCCGTGGAATAGCCCCCGCCCCCGGTCAGGCAGCAGGCGCTTCGCCGGTCTCCGCCCTGTCTGCCAGCCGGGTGAGCGGCGGGTGGGCGGGCAGTGCCGCGCTGATCGGATGCGGGGCGGCATCGGGCGCGCGCTGCGCAACGCGACAGGCGGCCAGCGCAAACGCATAGCGGTCGGCCAGTTCGCGGATGATCTGCCGCCGGGTGGAGCCGTGGCCGTGGCCTGCGTGGAACTCCACGCGCAATAGCGCCGCCAGGGGCCGGCCGGCGGCGGCATCTTGCAGGCGGGCGACCCACTTCATGGCGTGCCAGATCGGCACGCGCGGATCGTTCGCCCCGACCAGGGCCAGCATGGGCGGATAGCGCACGCCGGGCCGCAGGGCGGTAAAGGGGTCCATGGCCCGCAAGGCCCGCGCCCCGCGCCGGGTCAGGGTGGATCCGAACTCGGGCACATTAGGCGGGCCGCCGGCGCCGTACTCGTAGCGCAACATGTGCAGCACTGTCTGGCGCAGCAGCCCACCGGCCCCCAGAT
>CBJNAR010000677.1:0-3249 GCA_966434075.1 uncultured bacterium | reverse complement strand
AGGCCTACGGCATCCCCGCCGACCGCAACAACATCCTGGGCCACCGCGAACTGACCCGCCATCCCCAGCACCAGGACCCCAACGACCTGTGGGATTGGACACGCTTCATGAACATGGTCAAGACCCGCCTGGACAGCGCCGGCTACGTGGACTACTACGTCGAGGGGCCGCCGACGATGAGCCGCCGGCTTTTCCACGACACACTGGCCGCCAACCCGCGCAGCCCCATCACCGACGATGCCGACCGGTACTATGATCTCTGCATGCAGTACCGCGTGAACCCGGCGGTGGCGCTGGCCTTTTTCGTGAAAGAGTCGAGCAAAGGCACGGCGGGCGTGGCCGTGCAGACGCAAAGCTGGGGCAACATGCGCCGGGCGCGCAAGGCCGAGCGCACCACCGGCACCCTCAATACCCAGTGGGGGCCCTTCGCCATCTACCGGAGCTGGCTGGACAGCCTGGCCGCCTGGCGCGAGGGCCGCACGACGGTGCGCAGCGTCCTGCCCAAGTACGCGCCGTCGTTCGAGAACGACACCGCGCTCTACATTCAGCAGACGATCACCCGCATCAGCCAGTGGAAGGATATGCCGCCGGGCGGGGACGGCAGTCCGGGCGGCTTTGTCGATTTCGCGATTAAGGACCAGCCGACGATGAGCCGGGGCCAATTCGCGGCGGTCCTGCAACAGTACAACAGCCCGGCCCGCGCCGACGCCAATACGCTGTACGACCTCTGTGTCACCAACGGGGTGAATCCCGCCGTCGCGCTGGCGTTCTTCGTGCAGATCAGCCGCGCGGGCACCGCCTACGCGAACCCGGCCAAGGCCAATAACCACAACTGGGGCGAGATCACCGGAGACGGCAGCGGCGCCGGCGGCGTGCAGGCCTACCCTGGCTGGCCGCAGGGGTTGGTCGATTGGATCCGCGTCATCGCGGGGATGTACGGCAGCCAGGGCCTGACCACGCTGAGCACCGTGGTGCCGCGCTACCGGCCCGGCGGCACGACCGACCCGGCGGGGTTCGCGCGCGCGCTCAGCGCCATGATCCAGGGTTGGAAAGCCGAGTACGATCAATTTGCCTATTCGCTAGGACCACCTAATAACCCGATGGGCGGGAGATAGTTACTAATACGGGCGACCAAGCGCCGGGTAGGGCCGCGTATGCCACGCGTCACGCCCGTCATCAGCAGCGAGGAGTGCGGCCGCCAAGGCACCGCCTCACTAATCGACTCGAAGGAGTGTGTCTGCAATGGTAAACCGAATCACGCTACGCGATCCGGATTTGGAAGACGATGATGAACTCGACGACGAGGACTTCGACGACGAGGACGAGGACTTCGACGACGAGGACGAGGACTTCGATGACGACGAGGACTTCGACGACGAGGACGAGGAAGACCTGGAGGATGAGGAAGACTACGATCCCGAAGAAGAGGAAGTCTAGGCGCGCCGCGCCAATCGCATAAGCGCCACAGAAACAGGGTCGTATGCCGCAGCATACGACCCTGTTTTCAATCCGGCCCCGGTTAGCCGGTCAAGGCGTCGCGGTGGCCGTGGCGGTGGCCGTGCGCGCGCCGGGCGTGGCGGTAACGGTCACCGTGCCGCCGGGAGTAACTGTGGCGGTGGGCGTACCGCTGCGCGATCCCGGCGTGGCGGTCGCGGTGATGTCGCCGGATTCCGGGGTATCGGTCGGCTCCGGAGTGTCGGTCACGCCGGCGCCCGGTTCCTCGGTCGCGGTCGGCGGTGCGGTCGCCGCCGGGGCGGGGGCCGTCGGTACGGCGCCCTGCTGCAAGAAGTAGCGGGTCACTTCGCGGCCCAGGTTGTCGTACAGAATCACGCCGTCGAACCCGGTCGCGTCGAACAACCAGGTGATCCGGCGCATGTACAGGTTGCCGTTGCCGTCGAAGCCTTGCCCGGCATGGACAACCACCTGGGCCCCGGCGGGCAGTGTGAAGTCCTGCGGAAATGTGTAAATATCGACGTGGTCGTTCTTGGGGCTGACCAGCCGCCAGCCGGTCATGAGCACCGGCGCGGCACCACGGTTCACCAGAGTCACCGACTGCTCGTTCAGATCGAGGCCACTCTTGCCCACGACGATGCCGGTGATGGCGATTTGCGCCAGGGCGGGCGGCCCGGCGGGCGGGCCGGGCGGCGGCGACACGCCGGGTTGTGCCGCGGGCCCGCCGCCGTAGCGCCATTCAAAATAGTGCAGCCCGATGTTGCCCATTTCCACCTGCCAATCCTTCGGCTGGCTGGGCACATAGGTCAGCACACGGCGCTCGAACGCCTGGATCAGCACATCGGCCGGTTTGCCCGCGATCTTGACTGTGGCCCAGTACGCCTCGCTGATCGGCAGCCCGCTGACCGCGAACCAGGGCGCGAACAAGGGGCCCTGCGTGGTCCGCCCGTTCACCTGGATCGGCCCCGATGACCCCAGAAAGTTCCAGAACACATCGGCCACGTTGTGGTGCGTCAGCGGCTCGTAATAGGCGTAACGCACGGTTGCGGGCGGGCGGGTGTCGGGTTCGGGCGTGACCTTGCCGTTCCGGTCGATGTGGGCGAGGATGGCGCGCCCAGTGTCATCCCCGGCGGGGTGGTCCGCACCGGGCACGCTGCTGACGGCGCGGAAGGCGGCGTAGGTCGGGGCGTTGCTGTCGTCGCGGTCGCCGGCCAGCGGGATCAGCACCGGTGCCCGGATCTCAAACTGGTTGTTGCCGGTCTGCATCCGCCCGCTGATCAGTTCGACCGTCAGCAGGCCGCTGGTCACGTAAAACGGCGCGGCGGGATCGGCGCCGGGGTTGTTGATCTCCATGCGCCCTTTATCAAAATACTGGACGAGGCGGACGCCCCCCTGCCCTTCGGCGTAGGCTTCGCGCTTGGCGGCGCCGGGTGCCGGCCCCCAGGTCCACGACCGCGCCACGGTGCCCGCGGCCACCGGCCCGTCGTTGCGCGTCCAGACGGCCTGGAAAGCCGGATCGACGAAAGGATCGGCGCCGGCCTGCCGGGATGACCCCAGCGCCAGCACGAGCGGCAACAGCAGCAGCGCCGGCAGCAGCAGACCCCGCCACCGCCGGATGAAAATGGGAGTCTTCATGCCCCCTATCTTAGCACACTCCGGCGCCTATCTGCAATCTATCCGCCCAGATCGCGCGTATACCAGGCAAAGCGAGGTCAGCCTTGACTCCTCGCCCCGATCATGCTAAGATGCCGTCACTGGGCGACGACCGGCGGTGTTGGCTACCGTCTCCGGCGCATC
>CBJNAR010000676.1:0-3254 GCA_966434075.1 uncultured bacterium | reverse complement strand
CGTCGTAGGAGAACGACGTGTTGCTCAACACGATCCAGATCTCGTCCACGTCGCAGAGGACGTTTTCGCTGGTGGTCGAGAGGTCGCGCAGACTCCACTGGCTCGGCGCGCCGTTCTCGCCTCGCACCCGCACCACCGCGCGGGCCTTGAGGTGGGCCGCCGGGGCCAGTTGCGCGAAGTTGAGCCGGATCTGCTTGATACCCGACAGCACCGCGTAGTGGTAGTAAGCGGCCTGCAACGGCGCCATAGTCGCCGCGACCTCCTTGCCGGGATATGCGGGATCCATGGGCCAGACGAACGCATCCTGCTCGTTCGGGCGCGGCATCACGCCCTCCGGGAAGAGGGAGTCGCGGTCCCGGTAGTGGGTGCGGATAGGGTCCTGGCCGTCGAATTCGCTGTTGAGATTGCGCACGGCGAAGTCGGCAAAGTGCGTGTCGAAGGCGAAGGTGCGGTCCAGCGCGGTCATCGCTCCGTCGAAGTCGCCCGCGCCGAGCGGTTCAAACGCGCGCCAGGCATCCCCCATCAAGGTCGGGCCGCCGGTCTCCTGTTCCATGAAGAAGGGCCAGATGAAGGCGCCGTACATATGGTCGGGCGGGTCCGAAGCGTGTAGCGCGGCCAGGTTCTGCTGGAAGTCGCGGAACCAGGGGTAGGTATAGGTGCCGGCGGCCCGCTGCGGCCAGGTGATGGTGCGGTCGTAGTAGGCCTCGGCCCAGGTGGCCGAGGCTTCCATGAACCAGAACGCGTCCCACACCGGCGCGGCGGCGGTGCCGCGGTTACGCGACCACACCAGCGCGTTGTGCGCGTCCTGCAGGACGTGGAAGAACTCGTGGACCACCAGCGAGTGATAGAGCGGCGCGGCCACTTTCGCCCGCGACAGCAGCACAAAGGCGCTGGTGCGGATGGCCGTGTCGGAGGTCGGCAGCGTCAGGCCGTCGGCGTCCTTGGCGTCGGTCAGCGACCAGCCGCCCCGATTGCGGTACACCCGGTCGGGCAGCCCCACGACGTAGAAATCGATGGCAGCACTCCCGCCGCCATACCCGTCGGCCAGCGGCGCGCCCATCAAGCCGGTCATCGGTTCCCACACCTGATCGAGGATGCCCAGGGTAGTGCTGATCGCCACATCGTAGCCGGCATCTTCCGGGCGGTTGCAGCGCGCCCAGACCTTGACGCGGTGCTGCGGGTTCGTGCTCTCCTGATTGGCCCAGCCGGTGCTGCTGCATGCCAGCGCCGGGGCGGTCCCCTGCGCGGCTCGCGGGGCCTTGGCGGCGGGCGTATTGAGGATGCTGGCCGGGTCGTCGGGGCGCACCAGGAACGGCTGCAACTGTGCCAGCACGCTCGCCGGCAACGTCGCCCGGCCGGCCGCGATCTCGCGGAACAACATCGCGTCGCCGGTCGAACCGATGCCCTGATAGGACGCGGGCAGCCGGGTGTCGCCGAAGAGCGCGTAGGCTCGATAAAGCAGCGAGGTCGGGTAGTCGATCTGCCCGGCTTGATACGCCGCCGCGATCAATTGCTGCGCGCTCGCGGGGAAAAAGCCGTTGGCGATAAACTTGGCGGTTTGCCCGCGGGTCACGTTGTTGGTCGGGCGGAAAGTGCCGTCGCTATAGCCGCCGACCACACCGGCCTGCGCCGCCCGTTCGATATATAACCAGAAGGGATTCGCAGCCGGTACGTCGGCGAAGGTTTGCTGCGTGGCCGGGATGGTGTCGGTCAATACCGCCGCGTTGCTGACGAACTTGGCGATCTGGCCGCGCGTGACGTTGTTGCCCGGCTGGAAGCTGCCGTCGGCGTAGCCGCCGACCACGTTATGGGCATGCACCCGCTCGATGAACATCCAGAACGGGTTGTCCGGCGGCACATCGCGGAAGGTCTGCTGCGTGGCCGGGATGGCGTCCTGGTAGCCCGCGGCGTTGCTGACGAACTTGGCAAGCTGCCCGCGGGTCACGTTGGCGCCGGGCCGGAAGGTATTGTCGCTGTAGCCGCCGACGATGCCGCGGCAAACCAGCGTTTGCACAAAGCTGTAGAAGGGACTGCTCGTAGGCAGGTCGGTGAAACTGAGGGTGCAGGCGCCGATCGGTATCTGCGGGCTGCCGGCCACGGCGGGTGCCGGCGCGGACGGCGCGGGGTGCGCCCCCGCCGGGGTGAGGCTGCCGGTCAGCAGCACGGCCAGCAGGGCCAGGATCAGCAGGCGCGAGGATTGTCCCCGGTGTAGACGAGTGTCAAACAACGTGAGCCTCCCGTGAAGAACTACTAGAGCGGCCCGGCTATGCGCCCCACGGACCGCGGGAAAGCAGATAACGTAGGTGTCAATGGCCGGGCACCGGGACAGACGGGGTAAGTGCGAGCGCCGGTTAAGCAGATTATACGGGCGCCCCGTGCGATCTGATCCGGCCAAAAAGCCGACAAAAATCTAACCGGCAGCCCGACATGGCGATAGGCGGAGATACATGTTGCGGAAAGGAAGAGGACACGGCATACTAGGCGTATAACCGGCGCGCCCGGCGGGATGCGGGGCCATGCCCCGGCACCCTGGCGCAGCGGATCGGGGCTGATCGCCGGCGCGGCTACACTGCCGTCACATCCACCGTGGGAGGATATGTCATGGACGATGCTTCGCAGCGCTATGAACATGATCTACTGGGCGAGCGCGCCGTGCCCGCCGGGGCCTACTACGGCGTGCACACCCTGCGCGCCGTGGAGAACTTCCCCATCACCGGCACGCCCATCGCCCGCTACCCCGCGCTGATCCACGCGCTGGCCGCCGTCAAACAGGCCGCCGCCCAGGCCAACAGGGACCTGGGCCTGCTCGACCCCGTCAAGGCCGATGCGATCATCGCCGCCTGCGAGGAGATCCGCGCGGGTCACTTCCTCGATCAGTTCGTGGTCGATGTGATCCAGGGCGGGGCGGGCACCTCGACCAACATGAACGCCAACGAGGTCATCGCCAACCGGGCACTGGAGATCCTGGGTCACCCGCGCGGCGACTACGCGATCGTTCACCCGCTGGAACACGTCAATATGAGCCAGAGCACCAACGATGTGTACCCCCCCGCTGTGAAACTAGCGCTGCATGTGCTGATCTACGCCCTGGTCGACGCCATGGCCGAACTGCGCGCGGCATTCGAGGGCAAGGCCGAGGAGTTTGCCGGGGTGCTGAAGATGGGGCGCACCCAGTTGCAGGACGCCGTGCCCATGACGCTGGGCCAGGAGTTCAGCACCTACGCCATCATGCTGGGCGAGGACGAGGCCCGCTT
>CBJNAR010000675.1:0-3263 GCA_966434075.1 uncultured bacterium | reverse complement strand
CCGGGCAGGCGCGCAGGCAGAGCGTGCTCACACTCACCCCCCGCGCCACCGCCCCGCTGACGGCCGCGCTCAGCGCGTGCGCCTCCTCGGGCCAGGTCGCCAGCAGCAACTGCTCGTGGGCCGCGCCGATGATCGCCCGCGCGCGCTCCAGCAACGCCGCGTAGCCCTCGGCGTTCCAGACCTGGGCGTGCGGCGCGGGCTTGCGCACCGCGCCCAGCGACCCGCGCGCCGCGCTCAGGACATCCTCGAAATGGCTGCCCAGCCGCCGGGTTAGCTCGTCGGGGGGCACCGGCGCGAACCGGGTCCCCGACGGCGTGTCCACCCGTACCACGGCGGCGCGCTCCTCCAGCTTTTGCAGCACCGCGTAGACGTTGGCGCGCGGCAAGCCCGACTCCTTCGCCAGTTCGTAGCCGTTGAGCGGGCTGCGTTCGAGCAGCGCCACGTAGGCGCGGGCTTCGTATTCGCTGAACCCCAACTGCTGCATCAAGGTGATCGGATCGCTCATCGGTGTCTCCTTGTGGCCGCGCTCGCCGGCTGTATCCGCGCTCGTGGGCTATTGCTGGACCGGCAAGCGGCCTTGCAGGTCTTCCGGGGTGAACGGGCCGGTTTCAGCCAGCAGCTTGCGCGCCGCGCCCACCTGCTCCCAGACGTTCCAGAGCACCACTCCGCGCACGCGCCCGTCGCCAAGGTAATAGAGCACGCCCTCGCGGAACGGCTCCTTCCAGTCGGCCCATGTCTCCATCCGCGAGTCCATCTCGCCGACGGCCTCATAGCCGAGGTCGAACAGGTCGGAATAGAAGAAGGGTTGGTGGCGATAGGGCTTCTCGTCGCCGGCCATGGCCCGCCCGGCGCGCTTGCCCATCTGCACGGCGTTGTTCTCGTGCTCAACCCGCCGCGAGCCGAAGAGGGCGTCGGGGTAGCGGGCGGCGTCGCCCGCCGCGTAGATGGCCGGGGCGCTCGTCCGCAGGTACTCGTCGACCAGGATGCCGTTGTCCACGCGCAACCCGGCAGCCTGGGCCAGATCGACGTTGGGCTGCATCCCGATCCCGGCGACCACGCCATCCACGTCGAATGTCTGTCCCTCCTTGGTATGCACGCGATAACCGTTACCCTTGGGCGTCACCCCGGTCACGCTGGCGCCCGCCTGGACATCGACCCCGTGCTCGCGGTAGTAATCGTTCAGGAACTGCGCCAGGTCGGCCGGGTAGATGCGCGCGCCGATGGCCGGCTCCGGGAACAGCAGCACCACCTGCTTGCCGAACATACTCAGCGCGGCGGCGATCTCGCTGCCGATGAAGCCGCCGCCGATGACCGCGAACCGCTGCCCGGTCTCGGCCAGCGCGCGCAGGCGGCGATAATCGCCCAGCGTGCGGTAGTAGATGATGTCGTTGCCGCCGAAGGGCAGCCGGCGCGGGGTGCCGCCCGTGGCCAGCAGCAGCTTGTCGTAGCTGTAGACCGTCCCGGTGTCGTCCGTGACCTGCTTGGCCTGGGGGTCGATCGCGCGGACGGTGCGGCCCAGGTGCAGCGTGGCGTCCGATTCTGCCGCCCCGGTCCAGATGTCGTCCAGCGTGGTGTCGCCCTTCCACAGCCCCTTGGACAGCGGCGGGCGGTTGTAGGGCCGGTCGGCCTCCGCGCCGATCAGCCCGATGGTGCCGCTCTTGTCCACGGCGCGGATGCCCTCGATCGCCGCGGCGCCGGTCATGCCGCCGCCGATAAGCAGATAATCGTAATGGGTCATGGTTGCATACCTCCTTGTGTCTGCTGAAGTGGCTCGCCTGCCGGCAACCGGGGCGGACCGCCGCGGATATAGTCGCGCAGGACCGCGAGCGGCGTAGCGTCGGGGAACGACACTAGCCACCACGTTACCCCCGCCTGCGCGTAGGCGCGCAGCATATCGTCCGCGGGGTGGGCAAGCGGCACCGCCTCGTGCGTATGCACGATATCGAAGTGCGTCAGATCGGCGCCATGCTCGGCCAGGAAGGCGCGGATGGCGCGGTAGTCGCCGGGCGTCAATTCGCCGTCGATGGCGTTGGGAAAGACGCCGTTCCAGGCGGCGGCGCGCCGGAACGGGCGCTTGTGCGGCCAGCGCCCCGCCACCCAGATCGGGATGCCCGGCTGCTGGACCGACGTGGGCTGGAACTGGGTGGGGCCGATATGGTAGTAGGTGCCCTCGAATTGGAAGGGCTGCCCGCTCCATAGGCCCTGCAGTACGGCCAGGGCTTCGTCCAGCATCGCGCCAAGCTGGGGCTGGGAGGGGGCCGGGCCAAAGGTGCTGTACTCGCCCCAGCGGTCGTCGCCGCTGCCTACCCCCAGCACCAGCCGCCCCCGCGACAGATGATCCAGCGTCACGGTCTCGCGCGCCAGCCGGCCCAGGTGGCGGCGGGGCAGCGCCGTCACCAGCGGCCCCAGCCGGATGCGCTCGGTTCGCGCGGCGATGGCGGCCAGCGTGATCCAGGTGTCGGCCACCGGCACCACCCGCTCGAACAGCAGGTTGTCCGCGAGGAAGAACCCGTCCCAGCCGGCGGCTTCCGCCTCGCGGGCCACCTGCGCCGTCGTCTGCGGGTCCGCGCACGTTTCGGCATTCGCCGCGTAGATTCCAAAGTACATGTCGGACCCCCCGCGTCGCCCTAGCGCGGTAGCCCGCTAGCGGTGAAGAACTCGGCACGCAGGTCCGGGTTCTGCTCGTACTCTCCGCGCCAGAACGTTGTCCGCGTCACGGCGGCGGTTTCCTGCACGCCGCGCATCTGCGTACACAGGTGATGGGCCTCCAGGTAGACGGCCACGCCGTGCGGCGCCAGCAGCGTCACCAGGGTATCGGCGATCTGCCGGCCCAGGCGCTCCTGCACACTGAAGCGGCGGGCATACAGGCGCACCAGCCGGGTCAGCTTCGAGATGCCGATGATGCCCTCGTGCGCGATATAGCCGACGTAGGCCTGACCGTAGAAGGGCAGGGCGTGGTGCTCGCAGAGCGCATAGAACGGGATGGGTCCCTCGATCACCTGGCTGAGCCGGCAATCGGGGCCGCCGTGGCATTCTGTGGAGAAGACCGTGAGCAGCTTGGGGTCGCCCTCGTAGCCGCTCGTAGCGTCGAACAGGGCGCGGATGTAGCGGGCCGGCGTATCCGCCGTCGCCGGGGTGCCGGTCTCCATGCCGAACGCGGTGAAGATCTCGGCCATATAGCCCTCAAACTTCTCCATTTGCGCCGGAGTCACGAGCCGCCGGCGCACGTCTTCGACCTGCTCCAGGTCCTCAGTTTCGAGATC
>CBJNAR010000674.1:0-3263 GCA_966434075.1 uncultured bacterium | reverse complement strand
GGTCAACCCGGCCTACGCGGCGCCCGCCCCGCCGCCCGCGTATGGGGCGCCCGCGGCCCAGCCGGGCTACGCGCCGCCCGCGGCGAACGGCGGCTACGGCAACGCCTATAACTACAGCGTCCCGCCGCCCGCGTCGGGCTATGGCCCCGCCTATGGGCCGCCCGCCGGGGCGCCGCCCTATGCGCCGCTGCCCAGCGGGCCGGTGCCGGGCGCGACCTATGGGCAGACCTACAGCTATAATGCGCCAGCGCCGCCCGTGGGCGTGCCGGTGCGCCACCGGCCCAACTCGATCTGGCCGTTTGTGCTGCTCGGCCTGGGGCTGTTCTTCTTCTCGGGCAGCCTGCACCTGTCGGTGGGCGCGGCGATCCCGCTGGCGATCGGCCTGGTCTTCCTGTATGCCGCGCGCCAGAACCCGCGACCGGGCGCCCGGCGCGGCCTGGAGATCCCCGGCTACCTGCTCACCGGGCTGGGCGCGGGCGTGCTGCTCGACGCCACGACCCGCTTCGGTCCCGACGGCTTCGCCGCGCTGGGCCTGGGCCTGGGCTTCGCCGCCCTCTGGCTGCGCGACCGCACCCAGTGGTGGTGGCTGATCCCTGGCGCCGTCGTCGGCCTGGCCGGCCTGGACGACGTGCTGAACAGCAGCTACCGTGGCGGCGGGATCTTGCTGCCGCTGGCCCTGCTCATCTTCGGCCTCGCCTTCCTGACCCGGCGGCGGGGGCAGGCCCAAGTCTAGCGTCGCTGTATTCTCGCACCATGCGCCGCCCGGATCTGTCGATCCGGGCGGTCTTTTTTTTGCTTTCGCGTAATTGGCCTGCCGGCGGGCGTAACCTTCACTTGCCGGCTGCCTTATTATCTCTGGTAGATCTACCGAGGGCCAGTAATACCGGCCCGCCGGGCATCTGCCCGCTTGGCGTGCGGCAGTCTCGCCCGCGAGCGCTGAGTTGACCCCCACCAGATGCCGGAGGATCAATCGCAAACGCGCCGCGGGGGCCATCCGGTGGCGGCCTGAGAATGAGCGGCCAGTTTCCGTTGTTGCGCATCCGCTCCAACAACTCCCTGTAGCCCCCCGCGCGGGGGGCCTGGCTCCTCATTTTCCTTCCGCCCTGGTTCTTTGCCCCGGATTCGTCTCCGCCTTTTGGCGGATAGCCCGTTCCGCTACTGGTCGCTGCCCACAACGCGGCATCCGCCCGTCGCGCCGCCGCGCGAATCATGGCATACTGGAACCATACGAACTCCACCACCCTGGGCCTTGCCTGGGGGTTCCGTGAAGGAACATACAGGAAACAGGATGAAATTGACGAAACTGCTGATAATCGCCGGCCTGGGCGTGCTGCTGGCGTTGATCGTCGCCGCATGCGGCATGGCGGTCGTCCCCCCGGCGGCCCCGGCGCCGTCCCAAGCCGCGCCCGGCGGCGCGGCGAGCGCCGCGGCGACCACGCGCAACGCCTACCCGGCGGACCCGCGCGCTGTCGTGGACGCTTTCCTCGCCGACTGTGCCGCCAACGCGGCGACCGACGACGTGGTGCCCTATGTTGCCGACTTCCGGCGCGGCGACCTCTATGCGGGGGGCGCCGTCGAGTTCCTGAAGATCGGGGGCCGGTTGGACAGCTTCCGCACCGAACCGGCGCTGACGAGCACCGGTTCGACCAGCGCGTCGGTGACCGCAGTCCTCACGGTCAACGGCAGCCGCCATGTGCGCGTGCTGACGCTGATCTCCGACGGCGGCCTCTGGCATATCGGCTACGTGGACACGCCGGGGGAGTAGCGCTGTCTCGCGTACTGCGCTAGCCCGGTTCATAGGAAGACCCCGACCAGTCCGCTGGCCGGGGTCTTTTTTGCTTTATCTGGGTGGCGCGGGCCGGTTTGAAACCGGCCCCTACAGATAGATCGTGGTGCGCGGGCCGGTTTGAAACCGGCCCCCACCCGTTAGCTCAGTCGCCGCAACGCATCCGCGCGCCGGGCAAAGACATCGTCCATGGCGGCCTGGATTGTGGCCGCCCGCTCTGCGTCGGGCAACGGGCGCACCGTCAGCACGCCGTCGGCCAGTGTGATCTCGATTTCGTCGCCGACGCTCAGCCCCATCTGGGCCAGGATCTCCGGCGAGAGTACCAGCGCCGGGGAATCGCCCAGGTTCGTAATCTTCTCACGCATAATAGGCTCTCCTTAACGCCGCACGGGAGACGTTAGTCGCCATCCTCGGCGGAGGTCGTATCCGAGTCCGCATCTTTGGGGACCAGGACTTCGCGGCTGCGGCTGCCGTCGGCGGGGCCGACGATGCCCATCTCTTCCATCTGCTCGACCAGGCGGGCCGCGCGGTTGTAGCCGATGCGCAGGCGGCGCTGGAGCATGCTGGTGCTGGCGTAGCGGTGCTTCTTGACCAGGTCGATGGCCTGCTGGAGCATGGCGTCCTCGTCGTCGCCGCCGCTGTCGGCCCCGTCGGCTAGCCAGTCGGGCATAGGCACGTTGGCGCCCACCTGGACCTGCTGCCCGGCCAGGGCCAGCCCCCCGGCATGGCCGTCGCCGGGGGCGCCCGCGTGATCGGGCGACGGGTGGATCTCGGGCAACTGCTTGCGCCAGAACTGCACGATGCGCTCGGTCTCCTTGTCGGAGAGGAAGGTGCCCTGCACGCGGATCGGCTTGGACTCGTCGGAGGCGGTGTAGAGCGCGTCGCCGCGGCCTAGCAGCTTTTCAGCGCCGGGCGTGTCGAGGATGACCCGGCTGTCGATCATCGAGGTCACGGCGAAGGCGATACGGGCCGGGAAGTTGGCCTTGATCAGCCCGGTGACCACGTCGACCGAGGGCCGCTGCGTGGCGATGATCAGGTGGATGCCGGTGGCGCGCGCCAGTTGGGCCAGGCGGCAGAGCGAGGTTTCCACGTCCTCCGGGGAGACCAGCATCAGGTCGGCCAGCTCGTCAATGATGAGCACGATGTAGGGCAGCGGTTCCATCGCCGGGTTGGCGCGCGCCGTGTTGTGGTACTGCTCGATGTTGCGGAAGATGCGGCTGATGCCGTCGGCGTCCTTGCTGCCGCGGGCGAAGATCTTGTAGCGGCGCTCCATCTCCCATAGCAGCCACTTGAGCACCTCGATGGCCGTCAGTTCGCGCGGCCCCTTCTTGGTCTGCTCCTTCTCGTGCTTCATCTCGGTCACGACCGGGCGCAGCAGGTGGGGGATGCCGTTGAAGCTGCTGAGTTCGACGCGCTTGGGGTCGATCATGAGCATGCGTAGTTCGTCGGGCGTGTACTGCATGAGGAAGGAGACGAT
>CBJNAR010000673.1:0-3266 GCA_966434075.1 uncultured bacterium | reverse complement strand
TTGCTACTCATAAGCTTGGACTCCTTGTATCAGAATCCGATGCGCGATGTTGTGGGCAATAGCCGGCGGCGGCTACACGACGGGTCGCACCCGGTTCCGTGCCGGCCCCGGAATCCGCGCCGGTCCCGGCGCGCGGGCGCCGGGGCGATAGAGGGTGGGGCGGCGGCACACGCGCCGCCGCCCCGGATGCCGGCCTACGGAGTCAGGAGGTCGGTCGCCTGGTTCTGGATATTGGTAGCCGCCGCGTTCGGGTCGGTCGGGTTGGAGATGAACGTGTTGACCGCTGTGTTGATGGCACTGGCGAAGGCGTCATTCGTGGCCGAGCCGTGCGGCGCGCTGCCGACCAGCGCCTTGGCCGACGTGAAATCGGCATTGGCGCTCTTCATGTACACGTCGAACTGGCTGGTATCGACATCGGTGCGCGCGGGAATCGACCCCTTGCGCAGGTTGAACGTCACCTGGCCCGTCTTGGAGGCCAGCAGCGCCAGGAAGTTGTTGGTGTTCTGGACATCCTTCGCGCCCTTCGGCACGCCGAACACGTCGCTGACCACCTTGAAGATGCCGGTGGTGCCGGGGCTGGGCTCCCAGCCGATGTCGGTGGCCCAGTTCGGGTCGTTGGCCTGGAAGTAGCCCTTGGCCCAGTCGCCCATGATCTGCATGGCGGCCTGACCCTTGAGCACCTGCCCGGAGGCTTCGTCCCAGGTCCGGGCAGCGAAGTCGCTGTTCATCCACTTGTTCTGCCAGACCTTCTGCAGGCCGGTCAGCGCCGCGATCACGCTGGGGTCGGTCCACTGGGTCTTGCCCGAATAGAGCGACATGTACTTATCCGGGCCAGCGTTCGCCAGCATGATATCCTCGAACAGCATCGTCACCGACCAGGTATCCTTGCCGCCGATGGCGACGCAGGGGATGTTCTTGCTCGCCAGGGTCTGGCAGACGCTGTAGAAATCGTCCCAGGTGGCCGGGGGCTGGAGGTTGTTGTCGGTGAAGACCTTCTTGTTGTAGAAGAGCACATTGCCGCGGTGGATGTCGGCAGGGACGCCGTAGATCTGGCCGTCCTTGCTGATCATGTCGAGCAACTGCTTGGGGAAGGCGTTCTGGATGTTCATCTTGGTATACAGATCCGTCACCGGCTGCATCTTATCGGCCTTGACATAACCATCCATCAGTTCGGGTCCGGCGTGGACCTGGAAGGTGTCAGGCGGGTCATTGCCCTGCATACGGGTCTTGAGCACGGCTTTGGCCTGGTCGCCGCCACCGCCCGCGACGGCGGCATCGATGACCTGCACGCCCGGATAGAGCTGCTTATAAAGGTTCAGGATGTCGTTCTTGCCTTCGGCCTCGCCCCCGGCGGTCCACCAGCTAAAGAACTCGAACTTGCCCGAGGCGCTGGAGTCCGGCTTGATGCCCTCGGCCGCCAGTTGATCCAGCGCGTTGCCGGCGGCCCCGCCGGTCGTGGGGGTGGTGCCGGCCATAGCTTCCGTCGGTGTCATCCCCGGCGCGGTGGCGGTGGCGCCGCCCGCGGGCGCCGTGGTATTGGTGGCCGCCGCCGCGGGGGCGGTGGTGTCGGTCGCGGCGGCGGCGGGCGCGGTCGTATCGGTCGGCGCGGGGGGCTGCGGAGTCGCGGTCGCCGTCTCGCCGCCACACGCCGTCAGCAACGGCATGGCGACGATCGCCAGCATGAGCAGCCAGACCAGGCGCGATTTCAGCCCTTTCATCATATCCTCCTCCGGTTTCCATCATGAATCATGCGCCAGGCATGCCGAATGGATTCCGA
This sequence comes from uncultured bacterium, assembly GCA_966434075.1. Lineage (GTDB taxonomy): Bacteria > Chloroflexota > Chloroflexia > QHBQ01 > JAICKM01 > JAICKM01. The sequence continues at coordinate 1,489 of CBJNAR010000673.1, read as the reverse complement.
TCCAATTAGGTTCCATCAGGTGCAGCCGTCCTGCGCGATTCTGCAAGGCCGAATACGCGCGGACGATCCAAACTCGTCAAGCCCCCTGGTGCCGAGCCGGGCGGCGATCCGCCGGTCGGGTAGCGCCACCCGCCTGATCACCCCCTTTCGGGCGTGGCAACCTGCCGGCGCGAGACACGCGGTACCCGGATCGGGCGTTTCCTGGGGCCGCGGCCGCAATTCACCCCAGGACAAGGGGACTTTGATTGAGCACAGTTCCGCACTATAATAACTCAAATACGCACCCACATTATACGCCCGTTGTGCTTACTCTTCAACCCATGGTCATCTGCAGCCCGCAGCTAAGGTAGATTCGAGGAGTAAATATCTTAGAGGCGGATATTATTACGCGAATTATCATACACTAGTTCGCGTTTGGGTTGACCGGCGAAGCAGGGAAGGGATGCTTGCGAAGGGGTTTGTAATCGACGGCATCCAGCCGGTATAATAGCAGCACGCGGATCCGCGATGAGGGGCAGCGACCTATGCCGCCCATGATTCGCGCCGAATCCAGGCCGCCCCGGTAGCCACGTACCGGCAGGCGACATACCGGCACCCGATCCCGGCCTGCCATACCGGCGCGGGCCGTCTCTCCCGGCGACAACCTCACTGCTCAGTGGACCGCCCGCCCCACGGCGTGGCGGGAAAGGACACCCCATGGACAACGCCGCCGCGCCCGAGCGGGCGCCGGGCACCCCGCTCAGCCTGGAAACGGACCGGCTAGACGCAGCGCCCTCCGCACCGCACCGGCTCCCGGCGCTCTGGCGCAATCGGGATTACATGCTGCTCTGGAGCGGGCAGACCGTGTCCGCCCTGGGCGGGTCCATGTCCGCGGTTGTGTTTCCGCTGCTGATCCTCAGCCTCACCAACTCGCCGCTGGCCGCGGGCATCGCGGGCGCGCTGGCGACCATTCCCTACCTGATTTTCAGCCTGCCGGTCGGCGCTCTGATCGACCGCTGGGACCGCAAGCGCGTGATGATCCTGTGCGACGCCGGGCGGGCGCTGAGCCTCGCCAGTGTGCCGGTGGCGATGGTGTTCGGGGTGCTGACCGTCTGGCAGCTTTATCTCAATGCCTTTATCGAGGGTAGCCTGTTCGTCTTCTTTAACATCGCGGAGGTGGCCGCGCTCACGCGCGTCGTGGGCAAAGCCCAGTTACCCGCGGCCACCGCGCAGAACGAGGCGGCCTGGGGGCTGGCCGGACTGCTCGGCCCCCCGCTGGGGGGCTTTCTCTACCAGGTCGCCGGGCGCGGGGTGCCCTTCCTGCTCGACGCTGTCTCGTATACCGTCTCGGTCATCTCGCTGTTCTTCATCCGCACCGAGTTCCAGGCGGAGCGCGCGCCCGCCGCCGCGCGGCGGCACCTGCGGGCCGAGATTCAGGAGGGTGTGCTGTGGCTGTGGCGCCACCGGCTCTTCCGCTTTATGGCCTTTGCGGCAGGCGCCATGAACTTCG
>CBJNAR010000672.1:0-3271 GCA_966434075.1 uncultured bacterium | reverse complement strand
GCTCCCTACCCGGCGCAGCCTGGGCGCGGATCACTTTTCCATGCCGGCAGCATCCGAGGTTCCCGCCCCGTAGGCGGCGGACCGCCGGGTCTCTCCCGGCAGCGCGGACACCGCGGACGACCAGCGCGATCACGCCGGCCGCCCGCGGTTTTCTTCTTCCGCCGCCATAGACTTACGGGCTAGGCCGTGCCGGTAGGCAGCGCAGGCCGGCTATGGTTGCACGCTGCCACCGCTTCCACTTTATAGCCAGGCACCCGCTTCTTCAAGAACACAACCGTCCCTGTTTGCGCCGGCGCAAAGACACCCTGCCCGTGGTATGGTATCGTGGAACTATCGGAGATCGTAGTTGGACCCACCAGCACAACAGGAGGCTACCCCATGACCCAACTCAACCCCGGCGATCTGGAGTGGATTGCCCTACCCCCCGCCACCGACATGTTTGAGCGCCTCGCGACGGGCCTGCGCCCGCAAGTCAAGCGGTTGGCGCGCGACATCGCCACCTCGCAGACCAAACTCGCCATCGCCGCCTTCCTGGGCTGCTACGACCAGCGCGCTTTCAGCGCCCAGGAGATCGCGCTCCAGGTCGGGCGCTTGCCCGGCGCCGTCAACCCCGCGCTGAACGATTGGGTCGCGCTGGGCCTGATCGTGTGCGAGCGCGAAGGCAACGCCCCCGTCTACCGGCTGACCACGGACCCGCAGCAGCGCCGCGACCTGGAAGATGCCGTAGCCTGGCAGGACTTCTGGCTGGCCCAGGCTTGGGCCATCGCGCGGGCTGCGGGCGGCTGCCTGCTGCGCCCGCAGACGCCAGAGTCCGGCGTCCTGCCCGCGGCCACCGTCCGCCAGTGCCTGAGCAGCTAAGCGAAAGCGGAACCACCCGCTGCCGAACAGAAGGCAGCGGACGGTGGCCGGCTACGAGCGCGGCTCCGGCGCGTGCCCATCGGGCGCCGCGGCGCTGTTGCCGCCGGCCCGCACCGCGACGCCCGGCGGCGTCCGGTCGATCTGCGGCGCCCGTTGCGCCGCCAGTTCCAGCAGCGCATCAGCCAGGTGCCTGTCCTCGATGTTGTAGTCGCCCGCGGCCACGCGGATGCGGTGGGCCGCGGCCAGCACGTCGCCATGGGTATAGCCGCGCGGCGGATCGAACTTATAGCAAGCTAGTTCTAATAATTGCCCGTTCGGATCGCGGAAGTAGATGGAGTCCATGAAGCCGCGGTCGATGGGGCCGGTATTCTCGATGCCGAGCGCCGCCAGCCGTTGCGCCACCTGCGTGTAGGTGGCGCGCGATACGTTGAACGCGATATGGTGCAGATTGCCGATGCCCTCGGGGTTGGGCGTCGGGTCGTTCTGGCGCGTGGGGCGCACGAAGAAGGTCAGCAACCGCCCGTCGCCGGGGTCGAAGTAGAGGTGGGTTTCCTCCGGCACGTCCAGGTTCGGCTGTTCAAATATGAGGGGCATACTGAGTACCCCTTCGTAGAAGGCGATCGTCGCTTCGCGGTTCGATCCCACCAGCGTGATGTGGTGGACTCCTTGCGTTTGCAGAAGCGCCATGTTGTGATTCCTTTCCGGGTAGTCTATGCGTGCCCGGCCTAGATGCTTGGGTCTTTAACTTCAATATGCGCTTCGGGTTCGATACCGCCCTCTCCTGGGCCTCTGGGCGCGGGCCGCCGGAGCGGCGGCAGCACCCGCTCCAGTTCGGCCCGCACGCCCTCCAGCCAGGGCGGCAGCTTTAAGTGGGTGCCCAGTTCGTCCAGTGGCTCATCCACGGCGAAGCCGGGTGGGTCAGTCGCGATCTCGAACAGCACGCCGCCCGGCTCGCGGAAGTAGACCGAGTGGAAATACTGGCGGTCGATGACCGCGGTGACGTTCAGGCCCTGCCGCGCCAGTTGCTCGCGCAACGCAAGCTGCGTGGCAGCGTTCCGCGCGCGAAAGGCCACATGGTGGATCGTGCCGACCGCCACTACCCCGCGCCAGAAGCCCGGCGCGGACCGCACGTCCACAATCGTCCCCGGTGCGCCGGGTGTGCCGTCTGAATCGGTGCTCGCCGGGGCGCCGCCAGTGGCGATGTAGCGGAACACGTTGTTCTCATCCCCGGCGGCCCGAAACCCCATCTGCGTGGTCAGTAACTGCGCCGTTTGCTCGTAGCCGTCTTCCCACAGTGTCACCGAGTGGAACCCCCGGATTTCGTGTTCGTTGGGCACCATACCGGTGGGCATGGTGGCCCAGGCCTCCGCCGGCTTATGCGCCACCAGTTCCACTTGCAAGCCATCGGGGTCGTGGAAGGACAGCACCTGCTCGCCGAAGCGCCGCACCGGGCCGTCGTGCTGGACGCCGTGCTGCAGCAACCGCTCGATCCAGTAGCCCAGCGACGCGGGGCGGATGGCGAAGGCTACCGCGGCCGCCTGCCCGGTGCCCGCCCGGCCCCGGTTCGCCCCCGGCCAGGGAAAGAAGGTGAGGATCGTGCCGGGATTGCCCGCGCCGTCGCCGTAATAGAGGTGATACGTCGTGGGGTCGTCGAAATTGATCGTGAGCTTGACCAGGCGCAAGCCCAGCAGCCCGGAATAAAAGTCCACGTTCTTTTGCGGATCACCGGCGATAGCCGTCACATGGTGAATCCCCAGGGGCCGGGTCTCGACATGGGTCTCGTCCATCTGGCACCTCCTGCCGCGCTAGCCATGGCTGTGTGATCAACGGCAACGCCTTCGCGGACGCATGGGGTACGCATACAGGGGCGCCGCCTGGTTCGCCACCCTCCGGCAAGCAGGCTGCCGGTATGTTCAGTATACGCCCCTGCGGAGGCGTCGTCAAAGCCGTCCGGCCCCGCACGCGGCGGGCTGCGTGCGCCGACGCCGAATACAACCGGCCGGGGTTGGGCGGCGTGCTGGAGCAACTCGACTTCATCGGCATCGACGCCTACTACCCGCTCTCCATGGAACGCGACCCCACCCTGGCCCAACTCGTCGCCGGGTGGCACGACGCCGTCAATCCCTACGACACCCGCCCGGACCCCATGCACCAGGACAACTTCGCGGAGATCGACAAGTTGCACAAGCGCACCGGCAAGCCGATTGTCTTCACCGAGGTCGGCTATCCGGCAGACGACTTCGCCGCGAAGAACCCGGCGGCGGACGGCGGCCCCGGCACCAACGAGGCGCTGCAAAACCGCGCCGCCGAGGCGCTCTACCAGGTCTGGGGCGATGTGCCCTGGTGGCAGGGCGCGCTCTGGTGGCAATACGGCCCGGTCTACAACTCGCACAGCCTCCAGGGCCGCCCCATC
>CBJNAR010000671.1:0-3279 GCA_966434075.1 uncultured bacterium | reverse complement strand
CATCCTGGACCCTGCGCCGTCGCCAACGGACGGGCCGGGATGCTTATATATCCTCGCCTATGCGCTTTCACTGCGGGTGCCGGTCGTCCAGCACCCTGGCCCTGTTGCACGGGTGACAGATGCGGTGAAACTGCGATGGAGGACCTTGTCCGCTACACGCGACTTGGTGTGTGTGGCGAGCAAGAAGATCGGTTGAATAGGGCGGTCGCTCTCCCTGTGTGCTGGGGGTAAGCAGCGTGGTACACCAGAGCAGCTTGGTTGCCGGGAGCGCCCTTCCCGACTGCGTTCGGTTTCCTCGCTGTTTACAGAGTCTAAAGCCAGGTTTGCGCATCAGGTTCCGGCTGCGTCCTTCTGCCGGGTGTCTGCATTCTGACGGCACGGAGCCTGAGTAACAGGAGGTCATAAGCCCGAGTAGTAGTGCAGTGCAGATTGGACCGGGTGATAACCTCTGTTATTGACTATAGCACAGCGCCGGGGCCCCCGTCAACATGTTAATACAGGACTGTAAGTACTTGCATGAGCAATTCTATCCATTCATTCAGAAGTTAATCAACTTTTAATCAACTATCCTAACCAAGTATGTGGACGTTTTAGTAAGGTTCTGTAGTGTAAACACAACCGCGTGCCGGAGGACAACGTATGAACAGCGTTACCTGACCGATACCTTACCTCTGGAAGCCCGCGGCCCGATTCACGCGGCCCGGCATGTTCCATCCCACCCAGGAAAGTGGTATAATTCGGGTATGGATGCCCGCATCAAAACGGCAATAATCGCCGCGTCGGACTTCTGGCACAGCCTGGTCTGGCCGCCGTATCAGCCTGGTACGCGCCTGGAGCCGGGTGACCGGCCGCTGGAGCCGGGCCAGCTCGTGGCGCCGGCCCTGGAAGTGGCCAGTCTCCAGACGGTGCAGGGGTTCATGATCGCCTGCGACCGCCTCGGGCCGGGCGTCATCCAGGAAAGCGACGGCACCGGCAAGGTGCTCGTGCGGTGGAGCAAGGCCGGCGTGGCGACCTGGGCCGAGCGCGCCGATCTGCAGCCCATTGACGCGGGCCGCCGCCTCGTCACAATTGTCCTCTGTGACGCCCGCGGCCACCGCACCCTGCTGCGCCAGCGCGTGGCCTTGCTCCAGCATCACTGGACCATCGAGGTGCGCCCAGAAAATGTCGTGCGCGCCGAACGGAGCGATGGCCTGGCCTGGACCTTCACGCTCAACCCGATCACCCGCGGGGTGATCGCCACCTGGATCTACCCGCCCGAAGACGACGACGCCGAGGCCCTGACGGCGGCGGAAATGGCGGCGGCGTAACCCCTTCCCGGCCCGCGCTCGCCCCCGCTAGCGCGGCGCAGCAGCGATCCGGCTCAGTAACAGGAAGCCGGCGAGGCCGGCGATCAACGAGGCCGCGAGGATGCCCAGCTTGGCGGCGTCGAGCAGCGCGCTGTCCTCGAAGGCGAGCGCGGCGATGAACAGCGACATGGTGAAGCCCATGCCCCCCAGGCAGGCCAGCCCCGTGACATGCCGCCAGGTCACACCGGCGGGCAGGGCGACCCATCCCAGCCGCACCGCCACCCAGGTGGCCCCGAACAAGCCCACGGGTTTCCCGATCAGCAACCCCGCTATGATGCCAATCACCACGGGCACCGTCTCTCCCCGGAAGGCATTGGGGCTCAGCGCCACCCCGGCGTTCGCCAGGGCGAAGATCGGGATGATCACGAAGGCCGACCAGTTGTGCAGGCGATGCTCCAGCTTCTGCAGCGGGGCCTGCACGCCCTCGGCCAGATCTTCCAGCGCGATGATCGCCGCCTGTTGCTCTTCGTCCTGCAGGATCGAATAGGGCTGGCGCCGGCTGGCGGCCTCGAAGTCGTGCAGGTGGGCACGGGCGCGGGCCAGGAAGGTCGCCTGGTCCATACGCGTGCGCACCGGCACCAGCAACGCCACCAGCACCCCCGCAATGGTGGCATGGATCCCCGACTCCAGAAACGCCACCCAGACCAGCACCCCCAGCAGCATATAGATCGGAATGGCGCGAACCCCAAGGGCGTTCACGACCAGCAACACGGCTAAAAAGGCAAAGCCCAGGGCCAGGGCGCCAAAGTCGACGGCACCGGAGTAGAAGAAGGCAATCACCAGCACGGCGATCAGGTCGTCGAGGATCGCGATCGCCGTGAGCATGATCTTGAGGCCAAACGGCACCCGGCTGCCGGCCAGCGCAAGCACCCCCAGGGCAAAGGCAATATCGGTCGCCATGGGGATGCCCCACCCCGCGCTGCCGGTGCCGCCCAGGTTGATGCCGGCGTAGAGGAGCGCGGGCACCACGGCCCCACCCAGGGCGGCGATGATGGGCAACAGGGCCGCGCGGACGCTGCTCAGTTCGCCCGCCCACACCTCGCGCTTGATTTCCAGGCCCACCAGGAAAAAGAACACCGCCATGAGGCCGTCGTTGATCCAGTGGAGGATGGTCAGGTGTAACCGCAGCGCCCCGATGGCCAGGTCCACGTAACTATGGAGCAGCGCTTCATAGGCGCCGCGCAAGGGCGAGTTCGCCACCAGCAGCGCCAGTTGCCGGTAATCCACCAAGGTCGCCACCAGCAGCGCCACAACCGAGGCCAGCAGCAGCACAATGCCGCCGGACGTGGAACTGTGAATAAACTCCTGCATGGGCCGCACCGCCCGCCCGACCGCGGTTTCGGTCCAGTGGGTCGCCAGCGGTAGTCTGAGTCGTGCCATAATGCGTACAACCCTACGATGGATAAGCGCTAAACTGCCGCAGAGCACCGGCCCTGCCGGTGCCGGCAGGGCCGGCGGATGGGTGAGATGCTGCTTCTGCTGCCCGCGGTACGGGATCAAGTTATGGACCACCGGTTTGCCCGGCGCCCTCCGGCGCATGAGCGGGCAACCGCGCCGGGCACGCCTGGAACGGGTATTGCAGGAGTCCGAGGATTGCGGCGGGTGCGCCGGCAGCGGGAAGCGAGCAGAACTGGTACAATGGGCCGGGACGCGGCATGCGGCGCCGGGTCTACCGCTATCCGGACGAGTTATGCGCTGTGGCGCCCCGCGTCGCGGGGCACGGCACGCGGGTGGGAGGCTATGAGCGAACCAACGAACTTTCTCGCCGTCGATCTCGGCGCATCCAGCGGACGGGTCATGCTCGGCGCCTGGGACGGCGCCCGCTTCGCCTTGCACGAGTTGCACCGCTTCCCGAACGACCCGGTGGCCGTGCACGGGCACCTCTACTGGGATGTCCTGCGGCTCTGGCACGAGATCCAGGCCGGGCTGGCCC
>CBJNAR010000670.1:0-3288 GCA_966434075.1 uncultured bacterium | reverse complement strand
ATCATGCAGCCGGGCCAGCACGGCGAAGGCCGGCGGGTAGCGGTCCCAGCTATCGGGGACATTGTCGTGCGCCACGAACGGCTCGACTTCGACCATCCGATTGCCCCAGCGCAGCGCGGGTTCGCCCTCGGTCGTCGCCAGCGGCACGCTCACCGGGAAGCCCGCGGCAGCCAGGCGTTGTTTGGCGGCCTGGAGCACGGCCACCCGTTCCGCCGTGACCCAGGGCCGGTGGACGCGCAGCACAAACTGGCCGCCCGGCGTGTAGAGGCGCAGGTTCAGGTTATAGGTGCCTCCCAGATCGCGCGCCGCCTGGATGGCGCCCAGCCCAAAGGCCGCGGCGGCCTCATCCAGCAGCGCGTCGTCGGGTCCCGCTCGCGGGCCCATCTCCGATTCTTGTAGCTCCGGTAGGTCGCCGGATGCAACATCCATTTCAGAATCCCATTGCGGGGCTGATGATCGGCGGCACGACCGCCGGGGTCATCAGGATATTATGATCGCGGCCCGGTTGCCGGTCGACGCGGGCCGGCATCCGCAGCGCGCGCAGCGCCGCCGTCAGCACGGGGTTCACGGCCAGCTTATCCATGCACGAGCCAACTTCCAGCGTGCGGCAGCGGTCGTCTTCGTATTTGAAAGCCTGTTTCCAGCACGATCCGCACCGTGGTTCTTTGCGGAAGGGCGCGATCAAGGCTTCGCCCCGGCTAGGATCGTAGGGACCGGTTACTTCCGGGTTGGTGGGGCCGAACAGCCCTACCCACGGCACCTCGAGCGCACCCGCCATGTGCAGCAGGCCCGTATCCACGCTCACCGTGAGGTTGCAACGCGCCAGCAGGGCGGCCACACAGTCCAGCGATGCGTAGACCGGCACGGCGGGCGACCCGGCGGCGGCAAAGGCGGCGGCCACCGAACTGCGCTCCAGGGGCCGGTCGCAGAACAACAGGGTGCGCACATCGGGCCGGGCGGCGCGCAGGCGCGCGTCCAACTCCAGCCAGTGGGCCAGCGGCCAGCGCTTGATCACCATGTTGGTGCCGGGCACCAGCGCCACAAGCGGCCGGTCGTCAAGCAACTCCTGTTCGCGCAGAAACTGCGCCGCCCACTCCTGGGCCGGGGCGCGCAACACCAGGTGCGGCTTGCGCGCCTCGGGCGGGATCGCTACCTGGAGTTCGCGCTCCAGCTCGTCGGCCAGGCAATCCAGCGAGTGGACCGTATTCGCATCCGCCACCGGCGGGAACTGCGGCGTCCAGGTGCCGCGGAAGTCCATCGCGCGCTCCCAGGCGAAAAAGCAGTTGATGACCAGGTCGAACGGGCCGAGTTCGTAGTCAAAGAGCGGCCCGGCGAACCAGGCCAGCACCGTCTGCGGCAGCAACCAGCGCAGGCTCACCGCGGCCTTGCCCGGATCATGGTTGAACGAGGCCGGTTTCAACGTGCGGATAGCCGGGTCGTTACAGAGCAAATTGCCGTGCTCGGACACGGCCACGGTGATCTCCGCTTCGGGGAAGCGCGCCCGAATCACCGGCAGCAACGGCTGCATGTTAATGAAATCGCCGATCCCATCCGCGAATGGAATGACTAACACACTCCTGATAGCCAAGAACCCCGCCTCCTACGACGACAACTCGCGGCATGCCGTATCAATGTAAAACGTCTGAAGCAGTGCAGAATAACGGCAACCTGATCCAGCGACCCCATCGGCGCACGAACACATCATTGTACAATAGTCCGCTACATTACGGCAAACTCGCACGAATGCAGAGACCGATCGACGCGCCGTTGCGCCGGTTGTGGGCAGTCCGCGCTTCGGCTATAATGGGGCGTTATGAGCACACCCCGGTTGCCCGCGAACCCGCGTATTCTCTGTGTCAAACTGGCCGATATCGGCGATGTCTTGCTGTGTACCCCGGCCCTGCGGGCGCTGCGAGTGCGGTATCCCGGCGCCCAGATCGACTTGCTCACCCCACCGTCATCCGCCCGCGTGCTGCAAAACGCTCCCGAAATCAACAACGTGATCGTCTTCAACAAGTTCCCCTTTGACACACTGGGCAGCCTGTTCGATCTTAAAACGGTATTTGGAGCGATACAGTTCCTACGCCAATTGGGCCGCCAGCGTTACGACGCCATCTTGCTGTTTCACCATTATACACTGCGCTTTGGTGCGCTCAAATTCGCCGCCGTGGCCCTGGCGAGTCGCGCGCCGATCCGCGCCGGGGTGGACAACGGGCGTGGCTGGTTCCTGACGCACAAGGTCACGGATCGCGGCTTCGGCGCCGAGCACGAAGCCGAATACTGGCTCGACGTGGCGGCGCAGATCGGCGCCGCACCCCGGCCCGCCGATCGCCGCATCCACATTCCGCTGGCCGAAGCCGATCACACAGCGGCGGATGCGCTGCTGGCCGAGTTGGGATTGCCCGGCGCCGGGCCGTTGATCGCCATCCACCCCGGCGCCGGGTGGTACAGCACCGCCCGCCGCTGGCCCGCCGCCCATTTCGCGGCGCTCATCGCCACGTTGGTGCGCGAGCGCGACGCCGACATCCTGCTGCTAGGCGGCCCCGACGAGGAAGATCTGGCCGCCGAGGTGCGCGAAAACGTGCCCGCCGATGAACGAGCCCGCGTCTATAATATCGCCGGGCGGACCTCGATCGCCGGCACGGCGGCGCTGTTGCAGCGGTGCGCACTGTTCATCGGCAACGACAGCGGGCCGATGCACCTGGCGACAGCGGCGCGCATCCCAGTGCTGGGCATCTTCGGCCTGAGCAACTGGCGCGCCTTCGGCCCCTATGTGCCACCCGCCCCCGATGTGCCCGACCAGCCCGCGCGCATCGTCCGCCAGGACCTGCCCTGCCAGCCCTGCCTCTACCGCGGCCTGCAACTGGGCCTGCGCGACGGCTGCGGGCCGCGCCCGTGCCTGATCGCGCTCGCTCCGGCATCGGTGGCCGAGGCGGCACGCGCGCTGCTGGATGCGCGCTGATGCGCCTGGCGTTTGACGCGCGGATGGTCTATTACCGGCGCGCAGGGATCGGGCACTACAGCATCCGCCTGCTGCGCGCCCTGGCCGATTTGCCACCAACCGAAGCGGCGGATCTGCACGTCACCGTGTTGCAAAGCCGTAAGGACCCGCAGCCCATTGTCGCCGGCGACCCGCGCTTCCGGCGGCGCAGCCTGATCACGCCCTGCCATCACCGCTATGAGCAAGCCGCGCTGGCGGGCGAACTGGCGGCGATCCGCCCGCGCCCCCAGGTGCTGCACAGCCCCGACTTCATCCCGCCGTTCCGGCGCCCCTGCCCCGCCGTCATC
>CBJNAR010000669.1:0-3289 GCA_966434075.1 uncultured bacterium | reverse complement strand
TTCCTGCGCAGCGCCCTGGGGGGCAAGCACCTGCTGTTGCTGCTGGCCACCTTCGAGCAGGTGGTCGAGGCGGCACCGCTGCTGACGGCCCTGCTGGGCGCGGCGCCGCGGCTGAAGCTGCTGGTAACCAGCCGGGAGCCGCTGCGGCTGCGCGGGGAGAAGGAGTTTTCGGTGCCGCCGCTGGATCTGCCCAATGGAGCAGCATTGGCACCCGTTGCCGAACTGCTGGAGAACCCGGCCGTGCGGCTCTTCGTGGAGCGGGCACGGGACGCTAGCCCGGCCTTCGCGCTGGCCGGCGAGAACGCGCAGACGGTGGCCGAGATCGTGCGCCACCTCGATGGGCTGCCGCTGGCGATTGAACTGGCCGCCGCCCGCGTCAAAGTGCTGCCGCCTGCCGCGCTGCTGGGCCGCCTGCAAAGCCGGCTGGCCTTGCTCACCGGGGGCGCCCGCGACCTGCCCGCCCGCCAGCAAACCTTACGCGCCACCATCGCCTGGAGCTACCACCTGCTGCAGGAGCCGGAACAGCGCCTCTTCCGCCGCCTGGCCGTCTTCACAGGCGGGCGGACACTGGCCGCCGTCGAGACGATCTGCAACCCCGCGGGCGACATCGGCCCCGACGTGCTGGACGCGCTGGGGTCGCTGATCGACAAGAATCTGCTGCGCCAGGAAGCGCCAGGCACCGGCGAGCCGCGCTTCGTCATGCTCGAAACCATCCACGAGTTCGCCCGCGAGCAATTGGCGGCGAACGGCGAGGAGGAAGAGTACAGCCGCCGGCACGCCGCGTACTTCTTAGCGCTCGCCGAGGCGGCCGTGCCCCGCTTGCGCAGCGCGGAGCGCGCGATCTGGCTGGCGCAACTGGACGCCGAACAGGAAAACCTTCGCACGGCGCTCACCTGGAGCCAGATGCAGCCGGCAGGCGGCGAGACGATGTTGCGGCTGGTCGCGGCGCTCTTCTGGTTCTGGTTCTTCCGCGGCTACTGGACGGAAGGCCAGGACCGCCTCGAAGCGGCGCTGGCAAAATCCGACGCGCCCATCCCGGCCCGCACTACCTGTTTGTGGGGCGCGGGCTTGCTAGCCCTCTATGGGTCTGCTGAGAAGGCAGCACGGGCGCATCTCGACGCAAGCGTAGCCCTCGCGAGGGAAATCGGGGACCAGGAGAGCCTGGGCTACGCACTGATTAACCTCGGGCGAGTGTTGATGGCGGATAATAACCAGATTTCCATCGCTATCACCTGCGGAGAAGAGGGCGTCGCCGTGTTGCGCGAACTGGGTGATCCCTGGGCACTCGCCTTCGGTCTGCAGCAACTTGGGATCACTGAGGCATTTGGCGCTACCGGAGTGCTCTCTTACAGCAGCGCCGGCCGGCATATCGAGGAGAGCCGGCGGATCTTCCAGGCGATTGGCGATCAATGGGGGCTGGCGCAGAGCCTGAGCGCATTGGCCGTGGTTGCTCTCTGGCTCCACGATTCTCGAACGGCCCGGCAACTGATCGAGGAGGCCATCGTCCTGGCACGGGAGCAGGATGACAAACTGGGAATGATCCTGGCGCTCAACCCACTCATGAATATGGCGCGTAGCCAGGGGAATTATACCGAAGCCAGGCGGGCGCTCGACAGTGCCCTGGTGCTGTCACGGGAGTTGGGGATCAAGGGGCTTATACCGAGCACGCTACACACCCTCGGGTTTTTGGCCCTTGCCCAGGGCGACTACCGGCAGGCACGGGAGTTATGTGAAGAATCCCTTCGGCTAGCGCAAGATCGCGGGGACGCTCAGAGCGCCGGTTGGGCGCTGCGTAACCTGGCCCTGCTGGCCCACTATGAGCAGGATGACCCACAGGCCATCACACTGTACCGGGAATGCCTGGCGATCTTCGGGGCAGTCGGCCAACCGTTCGGCGTCGCGCTGACCCTGTTGGGCCTGGTGCAGGCCATGGGCACAGACTTGCCGGCGGAGACCGCCGCCCAACTGCTGAGCGCGGCCACCGCCCGCAGCCAGGAGGTACCGGATGCCCATATGGACCAGTTCGACAGGCGCATCCTTGAGCAGCTTATTGCCACCACGCGCGCCCGGCTCGGCGACGCGGCGTTCGAGCGAGAGTGGGACTCGGGCCAGGCCCTGAGCATGGAGCAGGTGACGGCGCTGGTCGGCGGAGATGGGCTACTGGAGGCGGCGCTCCAAGCCGATAGTATTTCACCTAAAGATTTGCAAGCCGGGCGTGCCGAGCCGTAGGGCGGCTTACTTCGCGGCGTCCTCGCCCAGCACGATCTCGATATCGATGCCCGCGGGGTGGGTGCCGCCGCTGGTGCGGACACGGTCGGCGGGCAGCTTGAGCAGGGTCAGGATGCGGCTGATACTGGCCGGTTTTTTGCCCCCGGTGTAGTCGTAGATGAAGGTCTGCGGGTAGTGCCCGCCGCCCCCGTCGGGCGGGTTGCCGACAGCGCTATCCGGCACCTGGAAGCCCGCGCCGCGCATCTGCTCGGCGGTGCGCAGGGCCAGCCCCGGCGTGTCGGTGCCGTTCTGCACCGACAGAACGGCGCTCTCGCTGGTGAGGTCGGCCTGGCCCAGCAACTGGCGTACGGCGGGCCGGATGACATCCCACTGAGGCAGCAGCACATCGGCGCCGCCCATGTTGCCGGGCGCGACCATGTCGGCGCCCACCGAAAGCTGGCGCACCTGGTCCCGCGGGATGCTCTGAGCCAGCTTGACCAGCGACCCCACCTGCGTCACCGACAGGTCGGTGCGCATGGCCCCCTTGAGCTCTGTGAACAGCTTGTCGAGCTTGCCCAGGATGCTGATCTGCGTGCCCTGCGCGCGCAAGGCGATCAGCACCGCCTGCTGGCGCTCGTTGCGGGCCAGGTCGCTGTCGGCGTGGCGCGAGCGGACATATTGCAGCGCCGTCCTGCCGTCCATGTGTTGCAGGCCCGCGGGGATATAGACGCGCTGGTAGGCATAGCCGTAATCGGCGGGATATTCGTTGTCGATCAGCGGGCGCTGCACGTCCACCGTCACCCCGCCGAGCGCATCGACAATGCGCCGGAAGCCGTTAAAGTCGACCTGGGCGAAATAATGCACCGGCACGGCGAAGTCCTGCTCCACCGTCTGCATGACCAGGGCCGGGCCACCGCCGGGCACGTTGTTCGTCTCGCCGTACTGGTAGGCCGCGTTGATGCGGTTCTCGCCGAAGCCGGGGATGGGCACCCAGAGGTCGCGCGGGATCGAGAGCATCGCCACGGTCTTGTGCGCCGGGTCAATGCTGACCAGGATCAGCGTGTCGCTGCGCGAGTCGCCT
>CBJNAR010000668.1:0-3290 GCA_966434075.1 uncultured bacterium | reverse complement strand
GGGTGCTGCAAGGCGGCACGCTGGTGGTGGCCGGGGGCGCCAACGGCCCGGCGGCGGCAGCAGGCCTGAGCGACCTCTTGCCGGTCACGATCACCGGCAGCGGGCCGCTGGATAGCCTGGACGCGCTGGCCGCCTATGCGGGTGGGGCGCCGCCCGCCGCCGCCGGGCTGATCGCCAACCAGACACAGTTGCGCACCGATGCGGGCGCGACCGAGATCGTGGCCGGGGCGGGCGGCCCGCTGCTGGCGCGCCGGGCTATCGGCGCGGGCGAGACCTACGCCCTGGCCGTCGATCCGGGCGCCCCGGCGCTGCGCGGCTGGGACCACAACACCGACCTGTGGAAGCAGATCCTGGCCGGGCACCGGGTGCAGCAGTCCCCGGCGGCGGCCCGGCGCACCCAGAGCTATTACAGCGGCTCGAATCCCTACATCGGGTCGTCGTATTACCTGGGCCAGCTTAGCCCGTTCGACATCCCCGGCATCGAATTGCCGGCCGTGGAGCTGGTCGGCGGCTTCCTGTTCCTGTATGTGCTGGTGATCGGGCCGATCAACTGGCTGGTGCTGCGCCGCATGCACCGCCCGGACCTGGCCTGGGTCACGATCCCCGCGCTAATCCTGCTGTTCGCGGCGGTGGCCTATGTCATGAGCTACCAGAGCAAGGGCAACCAGTTACGCCTGGCGACCTCGACGGTGGTGCGCAGCTACAGCGGCGCGCCGGTGGCGACGGTGAACAGCTACATCGGCATCTTCTCGCCGGGGCGGCAGGAATACACGCTGGACTTCACCGACGACGCGCAGATCACCGAGGTGGGCAGCAGCGTGCTGGGCGGGCCGTCGACGGCCAGCGGCAGCAGCGCGCGCATTTACCAGGGCAAGCCGAGCAGCATCCGCAACCTGAATATCGACACCTGGACCCTGCGCGGGTTCGAGGCCGAGATGACGGTGCCCTACCAGCCGGTCTACACGGCGCAACTGCAACTACGCCAGGGCACGATTACGGGCCAGATCACCAATCAAGGGGCCGCGACGCTCACCGATGTGGCGGTGGTGGCGGGCAATAGCGTGCAGTTACTGGGCACGCTCGGCGGCGGGCAACAGGCCACCGTCCGCTTGAGCGGCTATACACGTGGGCCGGTCGATCTGGATCAAGCCCTGAGCCGCCTCGTGCCCGGCGTGCAGTTGCAGTATTACGGCGGGTCGAACAGCGCCGAAGACCGCCGGCAGCGCAGCCGTGCCGCCCTGCTCTTGAGCGCCCTGGCCGTCAAGCAGCCGGCGGGCGATGCGCCCAGCGTCATCGTCGTCGGCTGGGGCACGCAGCGGCCCTTCGACCTCACGCTGCACGGAGGGCTGCCCGTCCACGACGACACGGTGCTGGTGACGAGCCTGCTGCCGGTGGCGCAGGAACCGGGCGCGGTCTTCCTGGGCCCGAGCCAGATCCCGCGCACGGTGCTCACCGGCACGGTGCGCACGGAAAACGGGCCGAACGGGCCGATGCTGCGCCTGGCCGACCCGGCTGTGTTCGAGTATCAGGTGCCGCGCACGTTGCAGGTCAGCCGCCTGATTCTTGACTATCAGGTAGCCGACTACGGACCGGGGAACGGCCCGCCGGCCCTGGCCGTCTGGAACTGGCAGGCGAGTCGCTGGGACGACCTCCAGGAGACAAACAATGCCGGCCCGTCGCCATCCAAGGAGTTCGGCTCCGGCTACAGCTATAGCGGCGATCTGCCGGACCTGGCGGCGCACCTCAGCCCGGAGGGGCAGGTGCGGCTGCAGGTCCAGCCCAATACCACCAACATCGATGTTCTGTACCTCAACCGGCTGGACCTGAGCGCGGAGGGCCGCCGACCATGAGCGCCATCGTCACGATCCAGAACCTGAGCAAGCGCTACGGCAACTTTACCGCGCTGAGCAACCTCTCGCTGGAGATCGAGGAAGGTTCGATCTTCGGCTTCATCGGGCCGAACGGTGCGGGCAAGACGACGACGATGCGCATCCTGGCCACGCTGCTGCCGCCCACGACGGGCGACGCTTGGATTGGCGGCGCGCAACTCTCGCGCGACCCGGCGGCCGTGCGCCGCCAGATCGGCTACATGCCCGACTTTTTCGGCGTCTATAACGATATGCGCGTGTGGGAATACCTCGACTTTTTCGCCGGGGCCTACCATGTGTCCGCCGGGCAGCGCCCGCGCATGATCGATGACCTGCTGACGCTGGTGGACCTGACCAGCAAACGCAACAACTACGTGGAAGAGCTGTCGCGCGGCATGAAGCAGCGCCTGGGGCTGGCCCGCACGCTGGTCCACGACCCGGCGCTGCTGATCCTCGACGAGCCGGCCTCCGGGCTGGACCCGCGCGCCCGCATCGAACTGCGCGAGTTGCTCAAGGAGTTGCGCCAGCTTGGCAAGACGATCCTGATTTCGTCGCATATCCTGACCGAACTGGCCGAAGTCTGCACCCACGTGGGCATCATCGAGCGCGGACACCTGCTGGTCAGCGGGTCGATCAACGAGATCCTGCAACAGATGCAGCCGGCGCGCATCGTGCAGGTGCGGGTGCTGGGCCGCGCGGCGCGGGGCATGGACGTGTTGCGTACCGTGCCGGGCGTTATCGACGTGTCCTGGGTGCCGGCCAACGGCGTCGCCCCGGCCAACGGCGCCGCGGCCCCGCCCCCCGATGGCGCCCTGCCGCCCGTCGAGGCCGCACCCCCGCCCGCGCCAATCCCCGACGGGCCGGGCGTGTTGCGGGCGCGGGTCCAGGGCGACGAGCGCCTGCTGGGGGCCATGCTGGTGAACCTGGTGCGCGCCGAGGTGCCGGTCTACAGTTTCCACGAAGAAGTGAGCAACCTGGAAGACATCTTCCTGAACACGACGCGAGGGCTTGTGCAATGACCAACCGGGCTTCCTGGGTGACGCGGCTGATCGACGCCAACCCGATGATCAGCAAGGAACTGCGCAGCCGCATGCGCAGCGGGCGGTCGATTGCCGTGCTCACGGCCTATGTGACGCTGCTGGGATTGTTCGGTCTGCTCTATTACTGGATCATCTTCGCTAGCGCCCGCTACCGCAACCCCTACGACCAGCAGATCGGGCGCGACCTGCTGTACGGCATCGTCAGCTTCGAGACGCTGCTGGTGATCTTCCTGGCCCCCGCCTTCACCGCCGGGGTGATCAGCGGCGAGCGCGAGCGGCAGACGTTCGATCTGCTGATGACCACCCTGCTCAAGCCGAGCGAGATCATCCTGGGCAAGATGGGGTCGGCGCTGGGCTTCCTGCTGCTGCTGATCCTGGCCGT
>CBJNAR010000667.1:0-3294 GCA_966434075.1 uncultured bacterium | reverse complement strand
GCGAAACCGAGCGCGTCGCCTTCACCGTCGAAGTCGCGGGCTGCGAGGACCGCCTACCCGCCAACGTCGAACAGGCCGCCTTCGGGATCGTCCAGGAAGCGCTCGGCAATATCCGCAAACACTCAGGCGCCAATAACGCCACGGTGTGTATGCTCGAAGAACCGGGTGTCTGGCGCATCACTATCGTCGACGACGGCCACGGCTTTGACGTGGCCGCCGTGCTGCGCTCGTATGAAACCCGCGGCAGCCTGGGCCTGCTGAACATGCGCGAACGCGCCCAGGCCGTCGGCGGTGAACTCGATCTGGCCTCGGCAGCGGGCCACGGCACCACCGTCACCCTGGTGATCCCCAGCGCGGGGTCGCAACACACGATGAGTAGCGAGGTATCGGCATGAACAGCACCGATCCGCCCGACCAGAGCCGCCCCCTGGCCGCGCCGGACGACTCCGCCGCCTCCGCCGAGCGGCTGCCCTCACCCATCCTCGGCGCGGCGGACAGCTCCGATGACCGCTTGCAGCGCCTGAGCCTGCTCTATGAAGTCGGGCGGCAACTGGCCTCCCTGGTGCGGCTCGACGAACTGCTCAGCGGCATCGTGGTCGCCGCCGCCGAGGTGATGCAGGCCCGCGCCTCTTCCCTGATGCTGGTCGAACCCGACGGCAAGCACCTGACCTTCGAGGTCGCCTTCGGCGAGAAGGGGCCGCAGTTGAAGGGCATCCGCCTGCCCATCGACGACACGTCCATCGCCGGGCGGGTTGCCGGGCACGGCCAGCCGGAGATCGTGAACGACGTGCGCGAGAATCCGTTTTTCTCGGGCGCGGTCGACCGCACGACCGAGTTCGTCACCCGCTCGATCCTGGCCGTCCCCGTGCGCGGGCGCAGCGGGGTGATCGGTGTGGTCGAGGTGCTGAACAAGATCTCCGGCGAAACCTTCAGCGACGACGACGTGTCGCTGTTGACCGCGCTGGCCGGCAGCGCCGCCGTGGCAATCGAGAACGCCCGGCTCTATGAGGAAACCCGCCGCCGCGCCGCCGAACTCGCCGAGATGCTGGACGAGTTGCAGCGCACCTACAGTGCGACGATGCACGCCCTGTCGGTGGCGCTCGATACGCGCGACCACTCGACCCAGGGCCACAGCCAGCGCGTCCGCCACTACACTCTGGCCCTGGCGAAGGCCATGGGCATCACCAACCGCGAGCAACTCGAAGTCATCCACTACGGCGCATTGCTGCACGATGTGGGCAAAATCGGTGTGCCCGACGCCATCCTGCACAAGCCGGGCAAGCTCACCGACAGCGAGCGGCTGGAGATGAGCAAGCACCCGGAAATCGGCTACCAGATGCTGAAGGACATCGAGTTCCTGCGCAAGGCGATGCCCATTGTGCGCTACCATCACGAGCGCTGGGATGGGCAGGGCTACCCGCACCGCATCGCCGGCGAAGCCATTCCCATCGAAGCTCGCCTGTTCGCGGTGGCCGATGTCCTCGACGCGCTTACCTCCGAGCGGCCATACAAACCGCCCATGAGCTATGAGCAGGCCGCCGCGGTGATCGTCGCCGACCGTGGCACCCATTTTGATCCGCGCGTCGTCGATGCCTTCCTGGCGATCCCGCCCGAGGAATGGCAGCGGCTGCGCGACCTGGTGGCCGCCGGCGACCCCGCGAAGGCGGAAGCCGCGCCGGTCTAGCCGCCGGCCACCCAATCTGTCGGTACGGGCCGGTGTGCACCCGGCCCGCCCACCCGCCGCCCGGACTGCGGGGGGCGGCTAGGATGATGAGGTAACTGTGAGTATTGAAGAAATGCTGGCCCGCGTGCCGATTTTCGCCGCGCTCAACAAGGACCAGCTTGCCGGGCTGGCCCGCCTGGTCGTGCGCCGCAGCTTCCCGCGCGGCACGGTGATCATCCGCGAAGGCGATACCGAGGCCGCGCTCTACATCATCGCCGGCGGCCAGGTCTCGGTCACCAAGCGCACGCTGCCGGGCAGCCCGGATCTCTATCTGGCCACGCTGAATCCGGGGGATTTCGTGGGCGAAATGGCCCTGCTGGACGGCGCACCGCGCTCGGCCACCGTCACCGCGCTGGTACCCACCGAGTGCCTGGTGCTGACCCGCTGGGTCTTCAACACCACGCTGCGTAGCGACCCGCTGATCGCCGTCGCCATGCTGCCCTACCTGAGCCAGCGCATCCGCCAGGCCGAGGAAATCACCCGCAAACCCCAGACCAGTCCCTTGAAAGGGCCATGATGCAACGACAAATGTGCAAAGCCAAGCTGCACGGCGTGACGGTGACGGACAACAACCTCCACTACGTCGGCAGCATCACCATTGACCAGGACCTGCTCGACGCCGCCGACCTGGTGCCGTATGAATGGCTCCACATCGTGAACGTGACCACCGGCGACCGCTTCGAGACCTACGCCATTGCCGGGGAACGTGGCTCCGGCACCATCGGCCTGAACGGGGCCACCGCGCGCCTGGGCCTGCCCGGCGATAAGCTCATCGTGATGAGTTATGCGCTGTTCAGCCCGGACGAACTGGCCGAGTTCTCGCCGCGCGTGATCTTCGTCGACGGGGACAATCACATCCTGCAAATGGCGGACACCGAAGCCGCCGAGGAGTCCTTCCACAATTAGGGACGGGAGATCCGGGTGACCACGGAAGAACTGCTGGCCCGCGTGCCGATCTTTGCCGGCCTGACCCGCGACCAGATCACGAAACTGGCCCGGCTGGTCGTGGCGCGCTCGTTCCCCCGCGCCACGGTGATCATGCGCGAGGGGGACGGCGATGCCGCGCTCTACATCATCGTCCACGGGCTGGTCTCCGTGACCAAGCGCGCGCCCACCGGCGACTCGGTGGAGCTCGCCCGGCTCAGCGCGCCCGATTTCGTCGGCGACATGGCCCTGCTCGACGGCATGGCCCGCTCCGCCACGGTGACGGCGCTCGAAGACACCGAGTGCATGGTGATGAGCCGCCAGTTCTTCTTCGCCACGCTGCGCAACGACCCGGAGATCGCCGTGGCGATGCTGCCCACGCTGAGCCTGCGCATCCGCCTGCTGGAAAAGCGCCTGATGCAATTCAGCGCCAGCGAAGTCAACCGCCATTCCCTGGCCTGACGGCATCCTGGCGCGGGCCGGTTTGAAACCGGCCCCTACACCGCAATAGCGGATGGGGTTCTATGGCAGCCAGGCCGATTTGAAACCGGCCGCTACAATTGTAGATTCTTTTTCGTTGGCCTACATAGCGATAATTGCGCTGTAGGGGCCGGTTTCAAACCGGCCCGCGCCGCCTTACTCCGATG
>CBJNAR010000666.1:0-3302 GCA_966434075.1 uncultured bacterium | reverse complement strand
AGCGGGTGCCCGGAGCACTCGTTGGACTGACCACTGACGGCTGACCACTGACCACCGGCGAAAGGACACTTGATGGCGTTGCAGATTGCGATGATCGGGGCGGGATCGATTGGATTTACCCGCCGGTTGATGCGGGATATTCTGTCGGTACCGGAACTGGCCGATACCACTTTCGCCTTCACCGACATCTCCGCCGAAAATCTGGACATGGTGGCGCAGCTTTGCCGCCGCGACATCGCCGCCAACGGGCTGCCCGCGCAACTGATCGCCACGACCGACCGCCGCGCCGCGCTCACCGATGCCGATTATGTGATCTGCACCATCCGCCAGGGCGGGCTGGCGGCCTTCCAGACGGACATCGACATCCCGCTGAAGTACGGCGTGGACCAGTGCGTGGGCGACACGCTCTGCGCGGGCGGGCTGATGTATGCCCAGCGCACCATCCCCGCGCTGCTCGACTTCTGCCGCGACATCCGCGAGGTCGCCAAACCGGGCGCGCGCTTGCTGAACTACTCCAACCCCATGGCGATGAACACCTGGGCCTGCAACCAGTACGGCGGCGTGCCGACTATCGGCCTCTGCCACGGGGTGCAGGGGGCGCACTGGCAGATCACCCGCGCCGTGGAGCAGTGGGCGCGGCGCGAGGGCCGGATCGCCCCCGACGCGAAGCTGCACCGGCGCGACGTGGAGGTGGTGTTCGCCGGGATCAATCACCAGACCTGGTGCATCCAGGCGACGTGGCGCGGCATCGACCTCATCCCGCGCCTGTACGAGTTGATGTCCGCGGTGGAGGAGTTCCGCCAGACCGAGAAGGTGCGGCTCGACGTGCTCAAGCGCTTCGGCTACTACAGCACGGAGTCGAACGGCCACCTGAGCGAGTATCTGCCCTGGTACCGCAAGCGCCCGGAGGAGATCGCGCAGTGGATCGACCTGGGTAGCTGGATCAACGGCGAGACCGGCGGCTACCTGCGCGTCTGCACGGAGTCGCGCAACTGGTTCGAGACCGACTTCCCCAACTGGCTGGCCGAAGAGCCGCCGCGCTTCACGCCGGAGACGCGCAGCGAGGAGCACGGCTCGTACATCATCGAGGCGCTGGAGACGGGGCGCGTCTACCGCGGGCACTTCAACGTGATCAACCGGGGCCACATCCCCAACCTGCCCGACGGCTGCGTGATCGAGATTCCCGGCTATGTGGATCGCACCGGCGTGCAGATGCCGGTGGTGGGCGATCTGCCGCTGGCCTGCGCGGCGACCTGCGCGGCCAGCATCCGCGTCCAGCAGATGGGCGTGGAGGCCGCCGTCCACGGCGACGTGATGCTGCTGAAACAGGCGATGCTGCATGACCCGCTGGTGGGCGCGGTCTGCAACCCGGAGGAAGTCTGGCAGATGACCGACGAGTTGCTGGTGGGGCAGGCAGAATGGCTGCCGCAGTACCGCGACGAGGCGCCGCGCGCCGCCGCCCGCCTGGCCGCCGCCGAACGCGACGGCACGCGCGTGCGGTTGCGCGACACGCGCGGCGCGGCGCGGCGGCCCACGAAGAGCGTCGCGGACATGGCCCGCGACAAGGCGGCGGCGCGCGCCAACGCCGCCGCGGCGGACAAAGCCCACATGACCCGCACCGCATCCTGATTACGCGGGATATGTCGTGCTAAGCCTGGCGCTGCGTCCCGGCGCGTTGGAGCAAAGCCGGGATTCTTCGTTCAGAAGGACCGGGGTGGCTAGGCCGAGATTCTTCGCTGCGCTCAGAATGACAAGCGCGCCAGCAAGACGAGATTCTTCGCTGCGCTCAGAATGACACCGGGCCGGGCGCGAGACGAGATTCTTCGCTGCGCTCAGAATGACGCGGGGTGGCGCTGCGGGTCACGCTAACCAAGGCAGCAAGGCTGAGATACTTCACTGCGCTCAGCATGACATGTGACGCGGGGACGAGATTCTTCGCTGCGCTCAGAATGACACGGGATGCGGCTGGACGCGGCGGTTGGAAGGGCAACGCGGGTAACGCTGACCTGCCGGGTACTTCTTCGATGCAATACGCCAGGTGCTACCACTGTGCTCGACGGGAGGAAAGGCAACGTGGAGATGGACAAGTTTGAGCGCCCGCCCCGCGTGCGGCGGGCCCAGGGGGACGTCATGGGCAAGACGGGCGGCGGGCCGCTCTTCCCCGCCTGGTCGCGCCCCATGCGCGGGACCCCGCCCCGGCTGGTGATGCCGGCTCGTGTGCTGGCCCTGCTCCTCCGCCTCTACGCCGGGATTATCTTCATCCCCTACGGCTTCGACAAGCTGCTCAACAACAACCAGACCTACGGGATGGATGCCGACATGTTCCGCGCCATCGGCGTGCCCTTCCCCGAACTGGCGCAGGTGCTGATCGGGGCGCTGGAGCTCTTCGGCGGCGTGCTGTTGCTGGGCGGATTCCTGACGCGGTTCTGGGCGTTGTTGCTGGCGGTCGATATGCTGGTGGCGATGATCCTGGTGGGCAACACCGTAGTGGAGGCGCCGCTGTTCATCACCTGTCTGCTGCTGATCCCGCTGGGCGGCGGGCTGCTGTCGGGCGACCTGCTGCTCGATTACTGAGCGCCGGCTGGCGGGCCGATTGCAAACCGGCCCCTGCCGGCGCGGGCATCTCTGGACCGGGCGGGGTTTCTAGTGCAGCGTTCAATAACCTGTTGGGGACCGCCCACGCTAAAGACTAACGAGTACGGCGCGATGAATCGCGCAGCTACACCCAACGGGTCCCTGGATGCTGCACTAGTAGCCCACCATACTGATTCTGACGGGCGACAGGCCGGTTTGAAACCGGCCCCTACAACGCAATCGGAGCGCAGGCCGGTTTGAAACCGGCCCCTACAAGTCACAATCAGCAAGGCGGACTACTAGTGGTCGCGCTTCTTCTTGGTCGGGGATTCGCTGTCATCGCCGCCGGCCAGGGCGTTCAGGGCGGTCATAGTGTCGGTGAAGCCCTGCGTATACCCGCTCTCGCGCCGGTGCGCGTTAATCGTGCGCGCCATGGCGGCCTGGGCCCCGTCATTGTAATCATTCCAGCCCAGTGAATAGGCCGGTCGCGTCGGATCGTCGGCGGCGGGCAGCGGCTGCCCGCGGGCGGCCACCCCGGCGCGGTAATCCTGGAAGCCCTGTGCTTTCGCGCTGCTGTCGGTGGGCGCGGCACCGTGCAGGTTGACCACGCTGGCCCGCGCGTGATCCACCCCGGCCCGGTACTCGGCGTGCCCGGCGGCGCCGCCGGGCGCAGTGGGCGCCACCGCGCCGAGGTTGGCGCGGGCGGCGTTGTAGCCGGCGAGGTAGGC
>CBJNAR010000665.1:0-3309 GCA_966434075.1 uncultured bacterium | reverse complement strand
ACCAGCGCCCAGGCGGCTCTAGCCCGCCTCCTGCTCCCAGATCAGAGATGTCCACCGGATAGCTCTGCCCGCGCCCCCTGGAGGACCGGCCGCGCGGGCACACGCTACTCCCTGCCCTGCGGCAGCGACGGTCGAGCGTCGCGTGCGTTCCCGGTATACCTTGCAATAGGCGCGATCGCGGCTGATAGACTCAGCCGTTCGACCCCGCCCGGAAGATTCGTGGATTGGTGGTCCCGGCCCATGGTTGGCATGGCACCGGCAAGCCGGTCTGCGCGCACATGACGCAGACCCTGTTGTTGCAGCAAAAGGAGTATTGGAACATGTCCGACGAGAATACGGAAGCGATGCCCGCCCAGCCTGGGGCAAGCGACGGCGACCCCCAGGCGGCGAGCGGCGAGAACGGCGATTTTCGCATCGAGGGCCAGGTGCAACTGGACACCGCCGAGAACACGCACAACGAGATGCCGCTGCGCGCGGTGGCCTTCGGCCAGGGCGGGCAGGTGCTGGGCAGCACCGATGTGGACAGCAAGGGCGACTTCAGCATCCCGGTCGACCTGCTCCGGCCCGTGGATGTGGACCTGTATATCGGCCCGGCGGGCGACCAGCAGCCGATCCGCGAGTCCGCGGCCTACAGCCAGTCGTTCTCCGCGCAAGACTGGGTGGGCGAGGGCCGGGTCTTCCGGCTGCGCCCCAACATCCTGATCCCGCGGCCCATCTGGTGGCCGTGGCGGCCCACGCGCATCTGCGTCGGCGGGCGCATCCGCAAGGTCCACGCCGAGCACGGCCACATCGAGTCCTGCCCGGTGCCCTACGTCAAGGTCGAGATCTTCGACGTGGACCGCGAAGGCTGCTGGTGGCCCTATATCCTGCGCTGGTGGGACAAGCTGATCGACCGCCCGGTCATCCGCGTGCCCGACCTGCTGAAAGAGCGGGTGGTGTTCCCGCGGCCCTTCCCGCCCGACCCCATCGGCCCGGTGGCGCGGTTCGCCGGCCTGGTCAACCCCGGCGTGATCGCCGGGTTCAACCCGCAGCCCGACCCACCCGGCGTGATCCGCGGCTTCGATCCGCAGCCCGACCCGCCCGGCATGGGCCGCGCGCTGGACGAAGTGATGCTCAACCCGCAGCCGTTGCCGCCGCGCGCCGACATGGCTCAGGCTGAACACGCCATGGCCGCGACCGAGACGCTGAGCGGGCGCGTGGCCGAGATGCAGACGCTGGCCGCGCACCTCGCCACGCGCGTGGAGAACCTGACCCTGACCTCGAAGATCGCCCCCTGGTCGATCTTTCCCTTCTGCTTCTACAGCCGCCAGTTGATCTGCCAGACCTACACCGACTGCCAGGGCTACTTCCGCTGCTGCTTCTACTGGTGGCCGCTGCACTTCCGCCGCGGGCGCCTGCGGTTCGACCGCCGGCCCGACATCATCATCCGCGTCACCCAGATCATCAACGGCGTGCCTACGGTTATCTACATGGACCCGTACACCAGCACGCGCTGGAACGTGACCAACGCCTACATCGATCTGACGCTGGACAACGAAGAAGTGCAGTGCGGCAGCGACCGCTGCCCCGATCCGCCGCCCAGCGGGCCCGAAGTCTTCCTCACCCGCATCGGCGAGGACGAGATCTACAAGATCGACCAGAGCAACGGCCTCTACCCGAACGCCGCCAGCCCCGACGTGGACCTGAGCATCAGCAATCTGGCCTACGGCGGAGACCTGGTAGTGCATGCCGACTTCGGTGCGGCCCTCAGCAGCGGTGCGCCCAGGCGCTACTACCGGCTGTCCTACGCGAAGAAAACCAACCCGGCCGTCACGCCGCCGGATGCCGCCTTCCAGCCGATCACCAGCCCGAGCAGCGGCCTGTCCGACACGCGCGTCAACAAGCTCACCTTCGCCAGCGACACCTACTTCCTGGGTCCGCAGACGGTGGGTGTGCAGCCGGGGCTATACGAGATCCGCGACACGGTGCATTACCACTGGTACAACCAGGACCGGATCGCCGAGTGGTGGAGCTGGGTGGACGAGCCAGGCACCGGCACCTATGTGCTGCGCCTGGAAGTGTTCGACGAGCTGGGCAACAAGCTGACCACCGCCTCCGGCCTGGTCAACTACCTGGACGGCACGCACGTCCCGACCAGCCCGGCGACGCCGCTGCCGCCCATGATCGACCATTGCGACATGGTGATCACCCTGGACAACAAGGGCGTGGATGTCGTGCTGCACACGCCTGCCACCAACGACTGCGGCCTCATCGAGTGGACGCCGGGGCTGACGCTCAACTTCGACGTGAACGTCCACCAGGGGCACGGGCGGTTGCACGCCTGGGGCCTGTACTACACCAAGGGCACCGATCCCACGCCGCACGGCCTGGGCGGCGGCACGTCGAACAGCGGGGCGCCCGACCCGGTGATCCAGACGATCACCGTGCCGTCCAACGACCCGATGCAGCCGATGATCTACAACCTGACCGGCACCTGCGCCTACGCGCTCAAGCTGTGGGGCTACGCGCACGTGACCGACGGCACCCATAACTACCTGGGGCAGCACAACTACCTGTTCTACGACGAGACCCTCCAGGCCATCGCCGTGGAGAAGTGCCCGGAGTGCCCGCCGCCACGGCCATTCCTGGGCTAACCCCCGGCCCCCCGCCGCGCGGCTGCGCCAGGGGCCACTAGACGGCGCGGGGTCC
Source organism: uncultured bacterium (assembly GCA_966434075.1). Lineage (GTDB taxonomy): Bacteria > Chloroflexota > Chloroflexia > QHBQ01 > JAICKM01 > JAICKM01. Next base: position 621 of record CBJNAR010000665.1, on the reverse strand, counting down.
GGCAACTTGATTGCCGGACCCCGCGTTCCGTTATCCTCTCCACCCCGGCGGCGCCGGCCTATGGCTGCCCGCCGCGCCGCGCCCGGCCCGCCAGCGCCCGCTGGACCCGCAGGCCAAGGCGCACCGGCAGCCCGCGCAGGGCGCGCTCCTGCCGGTGCACCAGCCGCTCCAGCTTGCCGATGTGCCGGTTCTTCTGGTCCAGCACCGCTTCCACCTGCGCGATATAGCGGTTTTTCGCTTCCATATGGTAGCGCAGATCGGCGAGATCCTGCTGCAAGGCGACCAGAGCTTGCTGCTCGGCCAGGGTGCTTTCGAGCGCAGCGGGCGGCGACTCGGGCTCACGCTCGCCCCGCGCCAGGGCGCCGATGGTGCCGATGTAGATGAGCTGTTCCTCGCCCTGGGTGGAGACGACTTTCACCTCTAACCGGCTCTGCGGCGTAGCGTCGGGCACATAGCACGAACAGGCCCACCCGGCGTGCGACGCGCCGGCACCAGGGAACTGGGCATCGACATCCGGGCGCTCGGTAAAAGGCAGGCACTTCTGGCCCAGTCGCCCATCCACGAGGACCTGGATTTCCTGGACCGCCGCCCCCGGCGTCGCGTCGATGGCCCACCCGCGCA
>CBJNAR010000664.1:0-3312 GCA_966434075.1 uncultured bacterium | reverse complement strand
GATGCTGCTCGGCGGGGCCGGGTTGCTGGTGGTGGCCGGGCTGATCGAAGGCAATATCTCGCCGTCGGAGACGCCGGCCTGGCTACACTTCGCCTTCGGCCTGCTGACCGGGGTGTTGTTGTACAGCTACCTGATCCTGGCCGGACGGCGCCCGGCCGGCGAGCCTGTAGCCGTGAAGGAGTAAGGGAGCATGGATCTCGCGCTGATGATCGAGGGGCAGGCCGGGCTGAACTGGCCGCGCTGGCAGCGGATGGCCCAGGCTGCCGAAGACCTGGGCTTCGCCGGGCTGTACCGGTCGGATCACTTCACCAATGCGAACCCGCCGGACCAGGACTCGCTGGAAATGTGGATCTCGCTGGCCTGGTTGGCGAGTCACACCAAGCGCATCCAGTTCGGCCCGCTGGTGTCGCCGGTGTCCTTCCGCAACCCGGTGATGACGGCGCGCATGGCGGCGGCGGTGGATGACCTGTCGGGCGGGCGGCTGCAACTGGGCCTGGGCGCCGGCTGGCAGACGCGCGAACACGCCAACTACGGCTTCGACCTGCTCGACGTGCCCTCGCGCATGGCTCGCTTCGAGGAGGGAGTCGAGGTTATCACCCGCTTGCTGCGCAGCGACACGCCGGTCGCCTACAGCGGCATGTACTACCGGCTGAACGAGGCCATCCTGCTGCCGCGCCCGCAGCGGCCCGGCGGTCCGCCGATCATCATCGGCGGGGGCCGCTTGGTGCTGCCGCTGGTGGTCCGCTACGCGCAAGAGTGGAACGTGACCTTCAAGACCCCCGACCGGTTCGCGGCTCTGAACGCCAGGCTGGACGACCTGCTGGCGAAGCAGGGCCGCTCCGCCGCCGAGGTGCGCCGCTCGCTGATGACCCGCCCGATCTACGCCCGCGATGCCGCCGCCCTGCAAACCCGCGTGGCAACTTTCAACCGGTCCGTGGACGACCTGAAGGCGGCGGGCTTCCTGGTGGGCACGGGGCCGGACCTGGTCGAGCAGTTGGGCCGTCTGGCCGAAGCCGGCGTGCAGCGCGTGATGCTGCAATGGCTCGACCTGGACGATATGGACACGCTCACAGCCTTCGCCCAGGATGTCGTGTCGCATTTCCCCGCGGGGGGATAGGCCGAGCCGCCGGGCGGGCCGGTTTGAAACCGGCCCCTACAACGCCACGGGAACAGCGCGGGGATCGGCTGCCAGCCGATCCCCGCGTTTGTCATGCCGAACGCAGCGAAGCATCTCATCGCTTGCTGCACGAGACGAGACTCTTCGCTGCGCTCAGAGTGACACCGGGGCACGGTGGTTTGCGCCCTGGATGCCGGTGTGACCGGCTGCGGCTGGAGTTACTCCACCTCGACTTCGATGGTCTTCGCAACCATGGCCCGCCCGCCGACGAGAACCCCGCGAATCTGCCCGTCTTCCACGGTGAGTTCGGCGGTCAGTTCGCTGGGCGAGGGCGGGGTCATCAGGTGGCCCTGCTCGATGATCAGCTTCGGCTTCTTAACATCCAGGTAATCATAGAGGAAGCAGGCCAGCGGCCCGGCGGCCATGCCGGTCGCCGACTCTTCGGGGATGCCGTAATACGGGGCAAACATGCGCGTGCCCGCATCCCGCCCGGCGACGCGGGTTTGCGTCGAGAAGACGTAATACTCGACCAGATCCAGCACCCGGCTGACCTCGGTGATCGCGGGGAAGTCAGGGTCGATCCGAAGCAGCGTCGCCTCATCCCGCAAGGGAATGACCAGGCAATTCACCGCGGTGTTCACCACCGTCATCTCCTGACCGGGCAGCAGATCGTCCGCCGTGAGATGCAGCGAGGCCAGAACGGCGGCGGGGTCTACCGGGGTGCGGGCCAGGGGCGTGTAGCGCGGGGCGGTCTGCTCCATGAAGGCCATATCGCCGCGCATGAAGATGGCGCGGGTGCCGTCGATGGTCTCCTTGGAACTCCGCCCGGCCCCGACTTTGCCCAACTGCGCCAGGTACGAAAAGGTGGCAATGGTGGCGTGCCCGCAGTGCGGGATCTGTTTGGTGGGCGTGAAAAACTCCAGCTTGAACGCCGCCACGCTCGACGGCGAGACGAACGCGGTTTCCGACAGCCCGGCCCGCGCGGCGATGCGCTGCTTGGCCTCCCGGCTGAACCGCTCGGCGTCCAGCACCACTCCGGCGGGGTTGCCCCCGCGCCCGCCATCGACAAATGCATTCACGATCTGTACGGGAATTGTAGCCAACTTTGTGCCTCTTTCTCCGGCAGTTTCCTGGCCGGGTCTGGGAATTTATAAGCGGGTATCAGCTAAATGATCGCGGGGTCGTGAAGTTACGCCGCCTGCGCTCAGGGCTTAGAGCCGCCCGCGCGCTTTCAACTCCAGGTAGCGGTTGATTACGGCCACGCTCAGCTCGCCCGCGGGCACGTCGACCGTGATGACGCCGCGGGCGTCGAGGGCGTCGAGGGCTTCGCGGCGTTCGCCGAGCAGCAGGCGGGCGACGGTGCGCTCGTAGAGTTCGTCGGTGGCGGCGGGCAGGGCCGTGGCGCGCTGGGTCACGGCGGGGTCGCCCACGGCCACGAGCATGGGCAGGTGGCGCGGGGCCAGGCGGCTGATGTGGGGCACCAACCCGGTCCCGGCGCTGCGGTCGAGCAGATCGGTGAACACGATATCGAGGCTGCGGCGGGGGTGGCGCCGGGTCAGGTACTCCACCGCCAGCGCATAATCGCTCTCGACCGGCTGGGCCTGCACATTGTAGAGGGCTTCGAGCAGGCTCAGGAACTGCGCCCGCCCGCGCCGGGGCGGGTAGTAGCCCAGGATGCTGTCGGCGAAGACCAGCAGGCCCACGCGGTCGCCCTTGAGCGTGGCGACGAAGGCCAGCAGCAGGCAGGTGTTGATGGCGTAGTCGAGCTTGGCGAGGTCGCCCACCGGGGCGGACATCAGGCGGCCCGCGTCGAGCAGCAGGATGATCGGCTGGCTGCGCTCGGTCTCATACTCGACCACGATGGGCTTGCCGCGCCGGGCGGTGGCCGCCCAGGCCACCTGGCGGTAATCGTCGCCGGGCATGTACTCGCGCAGGCGCTCGAACTCGGTGCCTGTGCCCAGGCGGCGGGCGTTTTTCAGGCCCAACTCGAACAGCCGTCCGCGCCGCGCCAGCATCTCGTAGCGGCGCACGTCCAGCAGGTTGGGGTAGACCTTAACGGCGGCCGCGAGCGGCACGCGGCGGCGGCGGGTGAGCAGGCCCCAGGCCGTCCACACCTGCAAGTACATATCCCCAAACGTATAGTCGCCGCGGTGCGGCGGCCAGACATGATATTGCAGGGTCAGTTCCTGGCGGGG
>CBJNAR010000663.1:0-3313 GCA_966434075.1 uncultured bacterium | reverse complement strand
TGTTCGACGGCTTCCACCTGTTTAGCGCGGCCGATTGGGCGGCGCCCACCGCAAACGACTTCGACCCGCTGTTGCGCACCAACGTGGCCTTTCGCCAGCGCACCGACGGCTATAACCGGCGGCACAACACCGGGCGCGTGTTCACCGCGGGCGTGCGCCCCGGCTATAACGATGTGATCATCCGCGAAGAGCAGCGGCGCAAAGACCCCACCGTGCCGGAGGGCTATGTGCGCGACCGCGCCGGCGGGCGCTACTACCTGATGAGCGGCAAGGCGGCGGCGGAGAGCGAGCCGGATGGGATCGCCATCGTCAGCTTCAACGAGTGGTTTGAGGGGTCCCAGATCGAGCCGAGCGTCAGCTACGGCGATCTATACCTGGCGCTGACGCCGCAGATTGTCGATGAGTACCGCGCGGTGCAAGGACCGCTGCCCGCTGTGACCTGGCCGTCCATCGTGCGCTATTTCCCGGAGACGGGGCACATTCTGCAACGCGGGTTCCTCGAGTTCTGGAACCAATCCGGCAACAGCAAGAAACTGGGCCCGCCCGTGACCGACGAAATCGGGCAGACGTTGAACGGGCAAACGTTTGTGGTGCAGTATTTCCTCAACGGCTTCCGGCTACAGTGGAACACCAACGGTAAGGAGCCGTCCCGCCTGGTGACACTCGGGCCGAACGATTGGATCCGCGAACCCCAGTGATCGGACAATCGCGTGTAACCTCGGCTGATTTTTGCACGTACATATAGCAGACAACGCTACAGCTTCGTGCAAGCACCCGGCGCGCCGGGTTCCAAGCGTCATTTACCGTCCGGCCGGCCGCCGGTTCTAATTATGGAGGGAGCACTTCATGGACGAGACGAACAAGTTGGGGGGCAATCCGGATCCCCAGCGCCAGGGTTATCCCAGCCGCGAGGGTGGGGCGCCCGGCGAGAACGCCGGTTACACTCAGCCCTACGGCAATGCCGGGTCCGGCAACAGCGAATCGATGACGCGGCGTATGGACGCCACCCCGCCGCAGCCGCCGGCTTACGGCCAGGGGCAGGGCCAGTACACGCCGCCCGCGAGCGGGCAGCAGCCCTACTACGCGCCGCCTTCGCCGCAGTACACCCCGCCGCCGCAGCCGGCCCAGTCCTACCAGCCGCAGTACGCGCCACCGCAGCCGGTCCAGCCGTACCAGCAACCGGTGCAGGGCACGTACTACGCGGGGGGCGCGAGTTCCGGCCTCAGCAGCTATGCTGCCAATCCGCCGATCAAGGACGCCAATCTGGCGATGCTGATCGAGATTGGGCTAGGGATCTTCGGGTTCCTGGGCGTGGGCCATATCCTGGCCGGGCGGGTCGTGCCGGGCATCGTGCTGCTCGTGAGTTGGTGGATCGCCATCGGGCTCGGCGCGACGGTCGGCGTGATCATTGGCCTGTTGACATTTGGCATCGGCTTCTGCCTGGCGCCGATCTTCTGGCTCGGCGTGCCGATTGCCTCCGGTGTCTGGCTGCGCAACGAGATGCTGAAGCAGCCCGGCTTCCGCCCGTAATCGCGGGCAGCGCATGAATAATGAGGGTAGGTCCCCGTGGGGACCTACCCTTATCTGCTTTCCCGCTCACACCGGTCAACTACCGGGCACGTTAACATCCTCTCGGCTCACATGATCAGTACAGGCTCTCGCAACCTATTGGGGACAGCCCACGCTGAAGGCGAACGAGTACGGCGCGATAAATCGCGCAACTACACAAGAAGGCCCCGAAAGCCAGCTGAGATTGTTTGTATTATGTCAAATCCATGATGCCCTGCCCGGCATCATTGACAGGGCCGCACCGCCGTTGCTATAATCGCCCAGCAACGGTAAGCAAGAGGTGGGCTTTATGAGCGAGGAGAGCCGGGTCATTCGCGGGGCGCCGCGCTATATTCGCGGGGCGGCAGGGCCGGCGGAGGTCATTACGCTGATACCCGAAGCCGTGCTTAGCGCGGATGGGCAGCGCGCCGAACCGGTCGCCGTCATCGAACTCCGATCCGATGGGGTGCACCGGCACGCGATTGCCGCGCCCGCGCGCGGCGGGATGGCGCGGATGGCGCTCGCCGCGTTGCTGGTACCGCTGCTTGCCACCCTGCTGGATCGCTGGTGGCAGGCCCGGCACCGCCCAGGCATGCGCCGATGAACGCCGATGCGAGCGGCGCGGAATCCTGGGTCGTGGCCGGGCAGGACGCGCCGCCGGAGGACCCCCGAACCAGCCGCCTCTTTGGCCCGGTGCAGGAGACAGCCGAGGGCGCCGAGATAGCGGTGCTACGCAGCGGGCCGCGCCGCGGCGCACCGGGGCCGGTGGGAGTGGTGCGCGTCGCCGGGGGCCGGGTCGCCTTCCACCCGGTGCCCCTCCCCGCCCGGCGGGCGGCCCGCCGCGTCCTCATCTTCTGGACCCTGGTCTGGATCGCCTGGCTGTGGCGCCGGGTCCGCTCCTACGAATAATCCAACTGCAGCAACACCGCAAACAGCAGAATCATGCCGGCGATGGCCGCCAGATCGCGCTTCTGGCGGGCGTTCACCTTGCCCGCGCGCCAAGCCTGATAGAGCGCCTGGAAGTAGAAGATCATGAAGGCGAACTGCGACGCCATGTAGAGCATATGGTAGTAACCGAGCCAGGTCCAGTGCCAGGGTTCGGGCATGGTGTAATTGGTCATCGACTGGGTGGCCTGCACAAACTGGAACGCCCCCATGATGGCCGATCCGCCGATCAGCGACGTGACGAGATTGCGCAGACCCACGCGCGTCCCCCAACGGCGCATGGCAAGCACCATCAAGACGTTGATGATCGGCAGCAAAATCCCGTCGCCGATCCAGGCCGAGGCAAACGCGAGGGTCGGCTTATGCACCCTGATTATGGGGTCCTTCGTCAGGATCATCACCAGATTGGTGCCGCCGGAAACCCCCAGGGCGGCCAGGAAAGTAACGACCGCCGTAGTGGCGACCACCAATTTCTCGTCGTCGCTCTTCGCGGTATCCTGGAGTGTTGCCAGCGCCTCTTGTACGCGCCCCGCGCCTTTCGAGACGGATGGGTATGCCATTAGCTCTCTCCTCCGGTGCAATAGCGCAAGCTGTTATGTCAAGAAACCAATAAAAGGCCGCCTGGCGGGGGCAAAGCAGAAAGCATGCCGCTTCTGCCGCTATTATACAGGAAGGCGCCCGGATGCACAGGGCTCCGGGCGCCGCGTTGGCGATAGGCCAGGGTAGTCTGTCGCGCAGACACCCCTCACCTACCGCGATGTCAGGTTGCATATCTATGAGCGGGCACCGGTTTCTGGGACCGGTGCCCGCCGGCTTGCTA
>CBJNAR010000662.1:0-3316 GCA_966434075.1 uncultured bacterium | reverse complement strand
AGCTCCAACCCGACGCTGGCGGGCACCACCGCGCCCGGCGGGCAACCCGCATCGGACTCCGGTGCCTCGGCAGAGGCAGGCGCCGGCCAGGCGCCCGCGGCAGGCACCGGGCAGACTCCGGAGTCCGGCGCCGGGTCGGGCACGCCGTCCTCGCAGGGGTAGGCGGCGCCTCACGGGCTGCCGGGAAAGAGCGCCTTCCATTCGCTGGCCGGCTTCCAGATCAGGCCGGCGGCACGGAAGCGCGCCAGCAGGGTCCGGGCTTCGGCAAACAGCGGTTGCAGGGCGGGAGCTTTGACGCGATAGGCGCCGGTCAGTTGTTTGACGACCAGCTCCTGCCGGCTGTAGATGGCGAGGGTGTAGGCTGCCGGGTCGCGGCCTGCTGCCGAGATGCGCGCGGTGAGGTCGGCCAGGGCCGCGATCAGGGTGCGGTACTCGGCTTCGTCCACGGTGCCGGCCTGAGGATGCGTCACCTGGCCGGTGCGCGTGCGGCCGTCTTTGGCGCGGATGTGATATTCGCCGCTGCCGCCGGGCTGTCTTTCACCCGCCGGCCGCGTTTGTAAGATCACAGTGTAATCGGGCTCGGCGGGCGCTGACGCTTGCAGCGTGCCGGGTGCCGCCAGGCCCGCGAGTGCGGCAGCGCCCGGCATCTCCTGGCCGGTGGCCGCCTGCGCTGCCCGGTAGCGCTGGTACTGCGTGGCATCGAAGTCGAAGGCGGCGCGGGTCGCCAGGTCGTCGGCGGCTTCATTATAGGGGTTGCGGGCGTGGCCTTTGACCCAGGCGAGCGCCCACCGCGGCGCCCAGGCGGCCACCTGGGCGGCCAGTTGGTCGTAGATCGGCCAGAGATCGGTGTTTTTCTTGCGCTGCCAGAGGCCGCTGCCGCAGTTGACGACATAGCTGCTGTCGCTCCAGATGGTGACCTGCGGCGGGGCGCCGCCCGCCTGCGCCAGGTGGCCCAGCGCAAGCAGGGCGGCGAGGACGCCCGCGATCTCCGCGCGGTTGTTGCTGGTGGCCGGTTCCGCCCGCCGCGCGGCGATGTAGCCGCCCAGGTCCAGCCGGGCGACCGGTGCCGGGCGATCAAAGGTGCCCACCGGCACGGGCGCGGCGAACCCGACGAGGATGGCCGCGAAGCCGGCGGGGCCGCCGGGGTTGCGCAGCGGCGCCGAGCCGTCAGTGTAGGCTTCGACCGCCGGGCAGCGGGCCAGGGCCGCCCAGCCTGCGGGGTCGGCGGCCGGCCCGGCCTCGTAGGCCCGGCGCACTGCCGCCCACTCCGGCACGGCGTCTGGTTCCGAGTCGAACATCTGCGGGCGGCTGAGATTCGGATTTTTGATAAGACAACTCGCTTTCTTCAACGGCGAGCCGGGCCGCCGCATGGTAGCAACATCCGCTCAGCCCGGCAAGCGCGGCTGCCGCGTCCGGCGATCCGTTCACGGCAATGGACGCAGCACGCCGGGATGATTGATATTCGGCTAGTTCTTCGCACTTTTCGCGCTTTCGCGGTGTATATAGAAAGGGATGGCACCGGCGGGTAGCGCACCCCCGGCAGGTCGCCAAAAGCGGCGGACCTGTGCTATTATGATGTAGCCAACCTTACTGCGGGCTACCACCTACTTGTTGCCCGGTCGCCGATTCTTAGGGTGGCCGCCCCGCACAACTCAAGACCAGGAGAGGGACTCATGCCCTGGGGACGGACGGCCCGCCGCCAGTTGTGCCCGCGTTGCGGGCACGCGGTTCGCGAAGGGCAGCCCTATTGCTTGTATTGCGAGTTGCCGCTCGGTCCGGCGACGCTCTCCGCGGCGCTGCCGGCGCCCCACTTGGGGGGCCGGCGAGCACAGGCGCGCGCCCGGCGCCGGCGGCAAGAACTGGCCGTCGGGTTGCTGGGCGTGGCCGCCACCATTGTGGCCATCGTGGCGGTGTACAGCCTCGTGACTCGCGGGGTACAGCCGTCCGGCAGCCCCGATGGGCAAACGCCCGGCCCGCTCCTCGTTGCTACCCCCGTGCTGCCAACCGTGGCCCCCGGCGGGGAGACGCCCGGCCCGGCGGCCACGACCCCGACGCCGCAGGCCGGCCTGGGGGACACCGTCACGTTCCACGACTGGGTGCTGTCGCTGGCGCAGGTAGGTCGCGGCCCGGCCATCTTCGACCCGGCCGGACCCGCCCAGCACGCGCGCGGCCTGTTCTGGGCGCTATGGGTCGATGCGCGCAATGCGGCACCCAGCAGCCGCACCCTGGCTAGCACGCTACAATGGGTGCTGCTCGACGACCACGGCCTGACCTATCCGGAAGCCGGGGCCCGCGTGGGCCAGGATCTCAACCTGCTCAATGCCTACGCGCAGGGCTGGGGGCGGACGCCGCTCACCACCACCGTGGCCCCGCAGGCACTCACCCACCCCCTGCTCGTCTTCGACGTGCTGGGCGGCGCGCAGCCGGTGGCGCTGATCATCCGCGAGGCCGGCGTGCCGGCGCCCGACGAGATCCGCTTTGACTTGCGCAACCCGCCGGCCGTCCGCACGCTACCCAATCCACCCGCGCCGGCCCCGACCCCCTAGCCCGGTAGCGGCTACGGCTGCGGGGTGCCGCGCCCCGTTTCCGTGGGCAGCCCGGCGCGTTCCCATGCGGCCATTCCGCCGACCAGGTTGCCCACCTGCAACCCCTCGTCGCTCAAGAAATCGGCAGCCATAGCGCTGCGCTGGCCCAGGTGGCAGACACACACCCACACCTTGCCGGGATCCAGTTCGCCGAATCGGTCCTCCAGCGCGCCGAGCGGAATCCAGTGGGCACCGGGAATATGGCCCTCATCCCACTCGTCGGGTTCGCGCACGTCGAGCACGGCGATCTCGCCCGCCGCCAGGCGGCGCTGGACCTCGGCGGCCCGGTACTGGGGCGGGGGGGTGTACTGCGGGGGTTGCCACATGCCGAATAGTCTCCTTTACTTGGTGGGCGACCAGACCGGGAAGCTGTCGTCGTACTCGCCCTTACCCTGGGTCAGCGGCGCCAGCCCGGTGCCGTCGCGGCTAATCACATAGAGCCGGTACGCCCCACCGGGCCGGGACGCAAACACCAGGTGGGTGCTGTCGGGTGCCCAGGCGGGCGAGACATCGCCGCCGGGGCTGTTGGTGATATTGGCGGCGTCGGCGCCCTCTTTGTCCATGACGAATACGTCGTTGTTGCCGGTGCGGTTGGAGAAGAAGGCGATCCAGTTGCCGTCGGGCGACCAGACCGGGAATAGATCCTCCGGCGACTGCGGGCGCGGCCCCTCGCTGGTAGGCGCGGCGGGCGGGCTGAGCGAACGCTGCCCGCTGCCGTCGGGCCGCAACTG
>CBJNAR010000661.1:0-3317 GCA_966434075.1 uncultured bacterium | reverse complement strand
AGCTTCAGTCAGGCCATGGGCGGCAAGGCGTCGCTCGACCTGGAACTCGCGCAACAAACGGTCGCCCCCGGCGACACCCTGGAGTATCGGGTGGTGCTCGTCACCACCGGCCCCCTCAACGCCGACCGGCTGACGGTCGGCCTCTATGGCCGCGAGCGCATCCGCGTCTGGACGAGCGGCCTGCCGCCGCCCGGCGCCGCAGCCGGCGACCGCGTGGCCCTGGGCGACGCCCCACCCTCCGCGCCGGGGCTGGCCCGCGAATCGACCACCGCGCAGTATGTGGAGACGGTACCCGACGCCGAACTCAGCCTGGGCGCCGGACAGACGCGCGAGTATCGCGGCAGCCTGCAGGTGCCGCCCGACGCCCAGCCCACCTATCGCGGCGTGGACGCGCAACACACCTGGCGCGTGCGGGCCGTGGTCGTCGTGCCGCTCGGCGAGGACATCCACGCCGAGGCCGACGTGACCATCCGCTGATCCTCATAGGCACGCCGCCGGATCACCCACTGGCGGTCTTTGGATAGCTGCAACGGCACTGTTCCCAGGCGGTGGTGTGGTCAAAGAGGCGTTGCGCTTGCCGCCAGGCGTCCACGTCCTCCTGGCGCGGCGCACGAAAGTCCCGGCCCATATTGTGCATGGGGCGCCCGCACTCCGGGCACAGAACGCGACCCCCGTTATCCGCAGGGCGCGCGTGGCGATAGGCCTTGCGACAGTAGAAGCAGGCGTAATGGAACTTGTAGTAATCCGCTTTTTGTGCGCTCATCTTGTACCTCTCCTTGATTATACTGCCGGCTGCAAGTCCGGCTCTTGTTAGTACCAGGCGCCCTGGGACCCTCCTCCCAGCAGTGGCGGCGCCGTGGAATCGGGGTACCGATTTGCTGCTTTTTGTGCCTGATTTCACCGCAAGTTCTTGACACCGCTTCCCAAGTTCTGGTATGATGGCAACGTTGGCCGGCACCGCCGAACCTTGCTACCCGTGCCGGTTGCCCGCGATTCCACATTCGCACTGGCATACAATCCACCGACCGCCGTTGCCGCCGGTACATAACATCCAGAGATCCAGGAGCCTGATGAACGACTCTCACTCCCTGGGCGCCTCCTGGCCCGCCCGCTTGATCTCCCTGTGCATGGCGCGCCGCCTGCGCGCGTGCCTCGTGCTGGTGCTGCTGGTGCCGGTTGTGCTGGGCCTGGCCGTGGCCCCGGAGCCCGCGCCTGTCGCCGCCGCCGCCGACATCAGCTTCCCGCCGTATGTCTATGTCGCCACCAGCGGCCAGTTCACCTACGACCTGATGAAGAACGTGGGCGGCAAGGAGAGCCGGGTGGCCCGCCTGGGCGTGGCCGGGGTGGGCCTTAGCGACGTGACGGCGCGCATGGCCGCCGATGGACAACACGCCGCCGTGCGCGTCAGCGGCGACCGCGCCGGCGGATCGAGCTTGCAGATCTTTGACATCAAGACCAGCCGCCCGCTGACCGTGACTCTCTCGCGCAACGCAGATATTGGGATCGGCGCGTTCGCCTGGTCGCCCGACAGCAAGTCGCTGGCCTACACGGTGGCCTCCCCGCAGCGGGCCGATGCCGACAGCGGGTCGGGCGTCATCTGGGTGGTGAGCGCCGACGGCAAGGGCGCGCGCAAGGTCGGCGGGTCGCCGCGGGCGCGGCTGATCGGCTGGAGTCCGGACGGCACCGGCGTCTACTTTGTGCGCGACGGCGCCACCGCCACCGATCCGGTCGACCTCTGGTTCCTGTCGCTGACTGGGAAGGCCAGCCCGGTGTTGCGGTCGAGCCCGGGCGGGCTGCAATATCGCCTGTTCGCCGTGGCGCCGTCGCTGGTGGCGGGTGGAACCACGGGGGCGGCGCGCGTGGCCGCCCTGGCCAGCGGCGACCTCTCCATCCTGCCCCCGGCGGGCGCGGCAAACACCAACGTGCCCCGGTCGCGGCCTGCGCCGCGCATGGCTACCGACGACACACCGGGCCTCGTCGCCGGGGACGGCCTGGGCGGCTACCAGCCCATGAAGGACGGCGGCGAGCAATATCGCGTGCTGGCCTGGAACTCCACCGGCACGCATATCCTGTTCTCCGGCGGCAAGTCGAACAAGGCCTGGTTTGCCGATGCCCGCACCGGCCAGCGCTGGCCCTTGCCCGCCACGCTGAACAACCTGGCACCGGTGGTCTGGTCGAACGACGGGCGCTATGTGGTGATGGGCGCCGCGTCGGGCGCGACCACCAGCCTGATCACTTTCGACACGGCCACCGGGCGCACCGTGCGGTCGCGCGGGGTGGGCAGCGCGCTCACGGCGAGCAAAGAGGTGCAGAACCTGCCCATCCCGTACATCAGCCAGCTTTGGGACACCGATTCCGGCTTCAACGGCAACTGGGCCTGCGGGCCGACGACCGTGGCGATGGTCCTGTCGTATTACGGGCGCCTGACGCCCTGGCCGCTCCCGGCCAGCAAAGTCCGCCTGAGCGCGCAGGATAAGATCCGCATCAACGCCGCCGGGGTGGAGTCGAGCCAGCCCGACCTGATGGACGGCCACCTCTACGGCCAGTACGTCACCGCGCCGTTTAACTACAAAGGGCGCACCTTTACGACGGTCGGCACCGACCCCGCCGGGCACAAGGTGCAGGGCCTCTACGGCGCCATCGTCGGCACGTCCACCCTGGCCCACTGGGAGCGCATGATCGACGTGCTGAATCTCTACGGCCTCAGCACCGACTATATCCCGGTCTCGTGGGCCGCGATCACCGCGCAACTGGACAAGGGCAACCCGGTGGTGCTGGGCACCACCCTGACGACCTCCGGGCATATCCTGGTGGCGCGCGGCTATACGGCCAACGGCTATCTGCTGGTCAACGACCCCTATGGCAACGGCATGGGGCGCTACGGCTATGGTGGCGACGACGGCGGCAATGCCGCCTATGCCTGGAAGAAGATCCCGGCGAAGCTGGCGATGGTCGTGCGCGGCACCATCACGCCGGTCGTGCTGCCGACGCCGTCGCCCACGGCGTCGCCCACGCCCGCCGCGTCACCCACCCCGGTGCCCACGTTCAGCGCCGGGCGCCAGGAGCACACCGGCACCGGCGGCCCCTGATCGGCGAGAGCGCGAAAAAGCCCCCGGCCTGCGCCGGGGGCTTTTTGTTGCCGGGTTGCGCGCCGGGTTGGGTTACGACTCCAGAGTGGTCAGGTCGCCGGGGTCCTGGCCCATGGCTTTAGCGCGGATGTAGCGGCGCATGATCTTGCCGCTGCGCGTCTTGGGCAGGGTCGGCACGAACTCGATCTCCTTGGGCACGGCGATGCCGCCCAGTTCGCGCCGCACATG
>CBJNAR010000660.1:0-3318 GCA_966434075.1 uncultured bacterium | reverse complement strand
TGCCCCCGGGGGCCGGCGCCTCAACGGGAGGCGGATCGGCGATGGGGGGCAGACCAGCGGCCACCTCACGCGCCACCTTGCGGCAGATAGCCCCGATCTCGCGCTCCAGGTTGCGCACGCCCGCCTCGTGGGTGTACTCGCGGATGATCTTGTACAGCGCCGGGTCGGAGAATTGCACCTGCGGCAGCAGCAGGCCGTGCTCGGCGATCTGCCGGGGCACCAGGAAGTTGCGCGCGATGTGGAACTTCTCCTCCTCGATGTAGCCCGGCAACTCGATCACTTCCATGCGGTCGAGCAGGGCCGGGGGCACCGGGTCCAACTGGTTCGCCGTCATGATGAACATGACCCGCGAGAGGTTGTACGGCACGTCCAGGTAGTGGTCGCTGAAGGTATGGTTCTGCTCCGGGTCGAGCACTTCGAGCAGCGCCGCCGCCGGGTCGCCGCGGAAGTCGGCGCCCAGCTTGTCGATCTCGTCGAGCATGAACACCGGGTTGATCGTGCCCGCCGTGCGCATGGTCTGGAGAATGCGGCCCGGCAGCGCGCCGATATAGGTGCGCCGGTGGCCGCGGATCTCGGCTTCGTCACGGATGCCGCCCAGCGACACGCGCACAAACTTGCGGCCCAGCGCCTGCGCGATGGACCGGCCCAGGCTGGTCTTGCCCACGCCCGGCGGCCCGACGAAGCAGAGGATCGGCGAGCGCATCTTGCCCTGGGCCAGCCGGCGCACGGCCATGTACTCCAGGATGCGCTCCTTGACCTTGGGCAGGCCGTAATGGTTGGCTTCCAGCATGCGCGCCGCGTCGGGGATGTTCAGGTGGTCGGCAGTTTGCTGGCTCCAGGGCAGCGTGACCAGCCAATCGAGATAGGTGCGGATAATGCCGACCTCCGGCGCCATCGGCGGCATGATCTGGAGGCGCTCCAGCTCCTCGACCGCCTTCTTGTGAACCTCTTCGGGCATGCCCGCGGCCTCGATTTTGGCGCGCAGTTCGTTCGACTCGCGCGTCTGCGGGTCGTCCTCGCCCAGTTCGTGCTGGATCGCCTTGATCTGCTCGCGCAGGTAATATTCGCGCTGCGACTTATCGACTTCCTTCTGCACCTCGGTCTGGATGCGGCTCTCCAGGTCGAGCACATCGACCTCTTTCGCCAGCATGATCGAGAGTTTTTGCAGCCGTTCCGCCGGGTCCTGAGTCGCCAGGATCTCCTGGCGCTTCTCCAGGTCGAGTTGCACGGATGAGGCGATCAGGTCGGCCAGCCAGCCCGGCTCCTCAACGTTGAGCGCGGCCACATAGGCGTCTTCGGGCAGGGTGCGGCTCATCTTAACCACTTTTTCAAACAGGGCCAGCACCGCCCGCATCATCGCCTCGACCGGCAGGTTGCGCTCGTCCGGCTCGGGGATGACGCGGCCCTGGGCGCGCAGGAAGGGGTGCGCCTGCGTGTAGCGCTGGATCTCGACGCGGCGCTGCCCCTGCACCAGCAGGGCGGTGGTGCCGTCAGGCATCTTCAGCACGCGGCCGATGGCGAGTTCCACGCCGATGGGGTAGAGGTCGCGCGGGGTCACGTCTTCGACTTCGGGTTCGCGCTGGGCCACGGCCAGGATGCGGTGGTCGGTGGCCACCGACTCGGCCACCGCCGCCAGCGACACCTCCCGGCCCACGAAGAACTGCGTGACCATATGCGGGAAGATGACCATGTCGCGCAGCGGGATCACCGGCAGATGGAGCAGGTCGCCGTCGGTGGCCGGGGGCGCGCCGAACTGGTTGCCGGCCGGCTCGAAGTCCAGGTCGATCAACTCGGCGGGGCCGGCGTCGATGGCGACTTCGGCGCGGATATGGCGCGGCGGGCGCGTGCGCTTGCGGCGGGGCGCGGGCGCCGGGCGCACGTCGGGTTCGGCGGGTTCCGCCGGGGGCGCCTCGGGAGTCGGGCTGGGAGGAGCATCGTCCGTGCTCGCCGGGGGGATCGATTGTTTCTTGCGTTCGGCCATGGATCGGGCTACCTCCTGGGCCGGCGGTGCGGGCCGGCGCAGCGGACTCTGTGGCCCAGTATATGCGACAGGCAGGGATGCGTCAAGGTTTTGGTCTCGTTATTGCTTTCCGCTAGCCAGCAGGTCCGCCCGCCCGACCCGCTATGCTTTTGCGTAAAATCAGAAATCATAGTACAATACAAAGTACATTGGCCGCTCGCTAGAGGAGGAACCGCCATGATTGAAGCGAAAGTTGATAGTATCCGGGTAAGCCTCGTGACTCAGCAGCGCGTGGTCATCCTCAAAGATCTGACAATGGAACGCTACCTGCCGATCTGGATAGGCCATTGCGAGGCGGACGCCATCGCGTTTGCGATACAAGAGGTCCCGATCTCGCGCCCCTTGACGCACGATTTACTCTGTACCATTATTAATGAACTGGGGGCGCGGGTTACGCACGTGCTGATCAACGACCTGCGCGACGACACCTACTTCGCGCGGCTGGTGCTCGATGTCAACGGCCGGCACGCCGAGATCGACTGCCGGTCGAGCGACGCCGTGGCTATCGCCGTGCGCGTGCACAGCCGCATCTATGTCGATGAGAGCGTCATGGAGCGCGGCGGTGTGACCCTGGATGGCGAACCGGCGACTGCGGAAGCAAGCGCCGACCATCCGGAGGCAGCAGGCAGCGAAGGTCCCAAGCCCGACGATGAGCGGCTGTCGGTCTTCCGGGACTTTATCAACAGCCTGGACATCGACGACATCGATCGGCCCGGTCGCGACGAGAATCGCGGTTAGGCCGGCCGGCGGCGCCTCCTGACTTCTACAACTCACGCACTGTAACACGCCTCCGGCCGCCCGGCTGGAGGCGTTTGCTGTTTTAGCGGGGTTGCGACCCTGCCCACCGGGCCCATTTATCCGCCCGCCGCCCGGAGCAGCGGGCTGGTGCCGCCCCAGTAGCCTCGGAAGTGGTCGTAGAACAGCCAGATCTGGGCGTAGCCTGCCAGGGCGCCGTAGCGGGCGCGGAACAGGTCACCCACGCGGCGGTAGGCCGCGGCCGTCAGTCCCTGGACACGCGGCGTTTCGCCGGGCGCCAGCGGCACCCCCGACTGGTCGCGACCCCAGAGCTGCTGGGCCATTTGCCAGATGTGCGTATCCACCGGCACCGCCTCGGTGTGGTCGAGGCTGAAGAGGCAGACGCAATCGGCCACTTTGGGGCCCACACCGTGCAGCGCCACCAGCGCATTGTGCGCCGCCGCGTAGGGCGCCGCCCGCAGGCCGGGCAGCCACTCGGATCCCCGCGCCACAAGTTGCCGCCCCACGTCCACCAGCCGCCCCGCCCGGTAGCCCAGCCCCGT
>CBJNAR010000659.1:0-3319 GCA_966434075.1 uncultured bacterium | reverse complement strand
CTGGCCCGCGAGCAGACCTGCCTGATCGGCGGCCTTACGGCGGAGGCGCGGCGCGGCCCGGACGGCGCCCCGGCCTGGGCCTATGGCTTGCAGGTGCCCGGCCAGGTCGTGGCCTTCGGCGTGGCCCAGGTGGTGGGCGCGGGCACGGTGCAGGTCTGCCCCGACTGTGGCCGCCGGCTGCCCGTGGCCTATCCGCTGGTAGATCAGCTTGCGGCGCAGTAGTACATGTGCCGGCAACCTGATCGGGACAACCCACGCTAAAGCCCAACGAGTACGGGCGCGATAAATCGCGCCGCTACACCTGAAAGGCTGGGCGCAGGTGACTCCGCCCACCGCGCGGGTCGAACAGGCCCCGGCGGACGATCACCCCACGCGCCGGCTTCCTTAACCGCATAGGGCACTCACCAGGAGCACCTAGTACGCCTGTACCCGTAAGCCCTGAGTGCCGTCAGCGTCCTCGAACGGGATGCCGCGCCGGCAGTGAGTTGAGGGCGGCCCTCAACTCACCGCTTTCTTCACTATCGCGACGATCCTCTCCTCTTCGGCGGGGGTCAACTCCTTCAGCGCGAAGGCGACCGGCCACATGCCGTCTTGGTCGAGGTGCGCCACGTCGTTGAAGCCGAGCGTCGCGTACCGCGTCTTGAACTTCTGCGCGGCTTGGAAGAAGCAGAGGACTTTGCCGTCCTTGGCATACGCGGGCATCCCGTACCAGAGTTTCGGCACGAGGACGGGCGCGTTGGCTGTGATGATCGCATGGATCCGCTCGCCCATGACGCGATCTGGTTCCGGCATCTCGGCGAGCTTGGCGAGCACGGCGCTTTCCCCGTCCGCGGCGCCCGCCTTCAACTCCTGGGCGCGCGTCTTCATCGCATCGCGTTCTTCGTCCGTGAATCCCTTCTTTGGGCTCATAGAAACCTCCTCATACTGACTTGGAAAAGTGTGCTATTGGATTTGGTGGACGGCATTGCCGGTGCTCCGCCAGGCCGGTTGCTTCATACCCATCCTATCGCCCAGTGCGGGCCAAAAGGGGAAGTGCTTGCTATCCCCGTTTAGAAAACGGGAGATGGACGCCCCTGATTATTCTCTAAGAGCCGGGTTTGTCAGGCTATTAGGGTGAAGTATAGGCCGCCAGGTATAATAACGTATGCAAG
This sequence comes from uncultured bacterium, assembly GCA_966434075.1. GTDB lineage: Bacteria > Chloroflexota > Chloroflexia > QHBQ01 > JAICKM01 > JAICKM01. Next base: position 2,168 of record CBJNAR010000659.1, on the reverse strand, counting down.
AGAGAGAACTCATCGGGGCGGGCCGGACCGCCGATGTCTATGCCTGGGCGCCGGGCTGGGTCCTCAAACTATACCATGCCTGGTGGCCCCTGGCTAATATTGAATGTGAAGCCGCGGTGGGGCGGGCCGTGCAGGCTGCCGGGGTAGCAAGCCCCGCCGTGGGCGATATCGTGACCCTGGACGGGCGGTACGGACTCGTTTATGAGCACATCGCGGGGCCATCCATGGAGCGGGTGCTGGACGCGGAACCGCAGCGCCTGGACCAACTTGCCCGCGCCCTGGCGCAGTTGCATGCCGCGATGCACCGCCATACCTCCGGCGATCTACCGGCGCAGCGCGACTTGCTTGAGCTCCATATTGACCAGGCCTCGCCAGTGCCGCTGGACGGCATCCTCAAGCAGAAGGCGCGGCGAGTGCTCGACACGCTGCCGGACGGCGGCCAATTGTGCCACGGTGATTTCCATCCGGGAAACGTTTTAATGGCTCCCGACCGCCCAACGGCGATTGACTGGGAGAACGCCTGCCTGGGCAGCCCGCTCGCCGACGTAGCCCGCACGCTCCTGCTGTTGGAGACGGCCCACCTCCATGTTCCGCGCGACCAGCCAGGCGGCGATCTAGCGGCGGGAATCCTGCGGTTCAAAGATCAATACCTGCGAGAATACATCGCCGTGACAGGAGCAGATGCCGCGCTCATCGCCGCCTGGCGCCTGCCGGTTGCCGCCGCACGCCTGCATGAAGGCATCGCCGACGAAGAAAGCTACCTGCTGGACCTGGTCACGGGCCAATCGTAGAGTCGGCGCGGTATCGAGGCCGGGCGCAACGGAAGGCGCGTCCTGGCCTTTGCCCCTGTTTCCACCCCGATATCCTTTGTTACGTCGGGACGCATCCGGTATAATAACCGCATGTGCGGAATTGCGGGAGTCTATGATCGCGGCGGGGTGCCGGCCGATGCCGCGCTGCTGGAGCGCATGGCCGGCACGCTGGCCCATCGCGGGCCGGACGGTGACGGCTTCTACCTGGACGGCCCGGTCGGGCTGGCGCACCGCGCCCTCCACATCATCGACCTCTCCGAAGCCGCTTTTCAGCCCATGGGGTCCACCGACGGCGACCACTGGCTGGTGTTCAACGGCGAGATCTACAATTATGTCGAGCTGATGCAGGAGCTGGAGGCGCGCGGGCAGCGCTTCCGCTCGCGCTCCGACAGCGAGGCGCTGCTGGCGAGCTATGCCGCCTGGGGCGTCGATTGCCTGGCCCACCTGAACGGCATGTTCGCCTTCGCCATCTGGGACAGGTCACGTCGCCGGCTCTTCCTCGCCCGCGACCGCATGGGCATCAAGCCGCTCTACTACTGGTGGGACGGGCGCCGCCTGGTCTTCGCGTCCGAGATCAAGGCGCTGCTCTGCCACCCGGCGATCAACGCCGAACCCAACGGCAGGGGCATCGCCGAGTACTGGCGGGCCATGTATACCAGCGGTGACCAGACCTGGTTCAAGGGCATCCGCCGGCTCCAGCCGGGCGAGTTCATGCTGGTGGACCGGCGCGGCATGCAGATCCGGCGCTACTGGGATCTGCCCGCCTATGAAGACGGGCCGGGCCGCGACGAAGCCGACTATGTCGAGGAGGTGCGCGCGCTGCTCGAAGACAGCGTGCGCCTCTGCCTGCGCAGCGATGTGCCGCTCGGCGCGCACCTCAGCGGCGGCGTCGATAGCTCGGCCATCGTGGGCTTGCTGAGCCGCCAGGTGGCTCCGGCGCAATTGAAGACCTTCTCCGGCGCGTTCGACGAAGGCCCCGAGTACGACGAGCGCGGCTATATCGCCGCCGTGGCCGGGCGCTACGGCACCGAGCATCATGAAACCGTGCCTACCTGGCAAGACCTGCCCGCCACGCTGCCCCGCCTGGTCTGGCACCTGGACGAGCCGGTGGCCGGCCCCGGCGCCTTCCCGCAGTATTTCGTCTGCAAGCTCACCCGCGCCAGCGGCGTGATCGTCGTCAACGGCGGGCAGGGTGGCGACGAACTGTTCGGGGGCTACTACGGCTACTTGCCGTCGTATTTCCGCAGCCTGCTAGCCGAAGTGCGGCGCAAACCGGCTCCGGAGATGGTGGGCGCGCTGCTCGGCGACGGGCTGCGCCTGTTGGGGCGACCCGCCTTGCGCCGCGCCGGGCTCGCG
>CBJNAR010000658.1:0-3320 GCA_966434075.1 uncultured bacterium | reverse complement strand
GCGAGCACCTGTTTCAGCTGGCGGAGAATCCGCGGCAGCCGGGCCGGTTCGACAATAGCGCAGCCCATCCCGTATAATGAGGTGAAAACGGAGCGCCGGCCCCCGCGGGCCGCGCACACTCTGCAACCGCCGGCAGATCTCAGCCGGGGCCTGAACGCTACCCGCAGCCCCCACTGAGAACCGGCGGCTAATAGCTGACAGCTAAATACTCGTGCAACAGCCGCTCAGCGCGGAGCCGGCTGGAAAGGCCAGAGGAGGCACTGCATTGGATTTTGAACTCTCCGAGGAGCACCGGCTCTTCCGCGAAAGCGTGCGCGACTTCGCGGAAAAAGAGGTGGCGCCCGGCGCCATCGAGCGCGACCGGACGCATGAATTCCCCGCCGATCTGCTCAAGCGCATGGCCGAACTCGGCCTCCTGGGCATCCCCTTCCCCGAGAAATACGGCGGCGCCGGCGGTGACACCCTGTCCTACGCCATCGCGGTCGAGGAGATCAGCCGGGTCGACGGCTCGCTGGGCATCATCCTCGCCGCCCATATCTCGCTGGGGGCCTCGCCCTTCTACCTGTTCGGCACCGAGGAACAGAAAAAGCGCTGGCTGGTGCCGCTGGCAAGCGGCGAGATGCTGGGCGCTTTCGGCCTGACCGAGCCGGGCGCGGGGTCCGACGCCGGCGGCACGACGACCACAGCGGTGCGCGAGGGCGACGAGTGGGTGATCAACGGGCGCAAGCTCTGGATCACGTCGGGCCGCGTGGCCGGGGTGATCGTGGCGACGGCCAAGACCGACCGCCACGCGCAGGGCAGCCGGGGCATTAGCTCGTTCATTATCCCGCGCGGCACGCCCGGCCTCAGCTACGGCAAGGACGAGGACAAGATGGGCCTGCGCTCGTCGATCACCTCGCCGCTGTTCTTCGAGAACGTGCGTGTGCCCGCCGGGAATATCCTGGGCAAAGAGGGCGACGGGTTCAAGCAGTTCATGCAGATCCTGGACGGCGGCCGCATCAGCATCGGCGCGATGGGCCTGGGGCTGGGCCAGGGCGCCTTCGAAGCGGCGCTGTCCTACGCCACCCGCCGCGAACAGTTCGGCCAGCCCATCGCCAACTTCCAGGCCATCCAGTTCAAGCTGGCCGACATGGCGATGAAGCTGGAGGCGGCGCGGCTGTTGGTCTACAAGGCGGCTATGCTCAAGGACCAGAAGAAGCCGTTCACCCAGGCGGCGGCGATGGCGAAGCTCTATGCGTCTGAGATCGGCGAGGAGTGCGCCTACCAGGCCATCCAGATCCACGGTGGCATGGGCTACGCGGTGGAGAGCCAGGTCGAGCGCATGTACCGCGATGTGCGCCTCACCACCATCGGCGAGGGCACGTCGGAGATCCAGCGCATGGTCATCGCCCGCAACCTGCTCAAGGAAGCGGCGCGGACCGCATAGGTACGACGATGGACCTCGATCTGACCGAAGAACAGGCCCAGATCCGCCAACTGGCGCGCGAGTTCGCCGAGCGCGAGCTTGCGCCCCATGCGCTGGAATGGGATGAGACCGAGCATTTCCCACGCGAGGTCTTCGCTCAGATGGGCGCGCTGGGCTTCGCCGGGATGCTCATCTCCGAGGAGTACAGCGGCGTGGGCGCGGACACGCTGTCGTACATCCTGATGCTCGAAGAGATCAATAAGGTGCTGCCCGCGCTAGGCACGGTCGTCTCCGTGCATAACTCGCTGGTGGGCCACGCCATCGCGCGCTGGGGCAACGCCGAGCAGCGGCAGGAGTTCCTGCCCCGCCTGGCGACGGGCGAATGGCTGGGCGGCTACGCCCTCAGCGAGGCCCACGCCGGATCCGACCCGGCCAGTATGCGCACCCTGGCCGTGCGCGACGGCGACGAGTACCATATCACCGGCACCAAGACCTGGATCACCAGCGGCCAGAGTGCCGACGTGTTCATCCTGTTCGCCGTGACCGACCGCAAAGTCAAGCCCTCGCGCGGTATCAGCGCCTTCATCCTGCCCAAACCCACGCCCGGCCTGAGCGTGGGCAAGAAAGAGCGCAAGATGGGCATCCGCGCCTCGGAGACCACGCAACTGATCCTGGAAGACGCCCGCGTCCCGGCCCGGTATTTGCTGGGCAAGGAGGGGGAAGGCTTCAAGCTGGCGATGTCGCTGCTCGACGGAGGGCGCATCGGCATCGCGGCGCAGGGGCTGGGCATCGCCGAGGGCGCCTACGAGGCCGCGCGGGCCTATGCGCTGCAACGCGAGCAGTTTGGCCTGCCCATCGCCGAGCACCAGGCCATCCAGTTCATGCTGGCCGATATGGCGACCGGCATCGCCGCCGGGCAACTGCTGCTATATAAAGCCGCCGTACGCAAGGACCGCCAGGAGCGCGTGACCAGCGAAGCCTCCATGGCGAAACTGTTTTGCAGCGAACTGGCGATGCGCTGCGCCCATGACGCCGTGCAGATCCACGGCGGCTACGGCTACGTCAAAGAGTACCCGGTGGAGCGCCTGTTCCGCGACGCCAAGATCACCGAGATCTACGAGGGCACCTCGCAGGTGCAGCGCATGGTGATCGCGGGCCAACTGCTCAAGGGCCGGAGCGGCTGAGCAGTCCGTCACACCAGAATTGTCATTCTGAGCGGAGCGAAGAATCTCCGTCTTGTCGGCCAAAAGACGAGACTCTTCGCTGCGCTCAGAGTGACAAAACGTTGTAATAGATTACTGAGCATGGCGCTCCTGACCTGGCTCGACAAAGCAGAACGAGAAGTAGCGATGATCACTGACCAGAGCCGCCGCCAACGGGCCGACGAAATCATGGCCCAGGCAGTGCGAGAGATCCACGCGGTCTTTCCACAATTCCAGGTTGATGTGTTCGATACCGGCCCGGAACGAGAAGATGGGTTACTTATCGTTCATGTCCCGGAACCTGATATCGTCGACGAGGTGTATGCAGTTGTAAGTAAGCTATTAACAGATGCAATGCTTAATGAAGATTTGCTTATTATCCTCGGTAGTACGCGGAGCGAAGCGTAGGAAAACCGCGTGAAGAAGCCGGATACAGAATCAGACCTGCGTATTCGTCCGCGCCGGGCGGAAGTGGTGTCGATTAAAGTACCCGCCGATACGCCGGCGACGCTCAAGAAAGTGGCCGAGCGCCGCGGCATGTCGTATGACGCGCTCATCAGGTTCTATATTGGACAAGGCTTGCGGCAAGATCTAGACGATTTGGCTACCGACAACGTGCTGCCGGCGACGGCGGAAGTGCTGGCGCAACATATCGATTCGAAGGACAAAATAGCGGCGATCCTGGAAGAAATCGGGCAAGCCAACAGAAGGAG
>CBJNAR010000657.1:0-3323 GCA_966434075.1 uncultured bacterium | reverse complement strand
GCGCAGGCTCTCGCGGATCTTGGCCGGGTCAGCTTCGTCGGTCAGGCGGGTATGGACGCCGATCTTGGGGTTGAGCGTGCGCACCTGCGCGGGCAGCGGCGTGGGGGTGGGCGCGGCGGCGGGCGCCGGGCCAGGCACGTGCGGGGCGAGTTGCGCCAGGATCAGCGCCAGCCCCAGCAGCAGGCCGAGGGGCGCGAGGCGGGACATCACCGGGCGGCGCGCACGCTGTCGCGGCTGTAGAGGTGGCGGCCCCGCGTGCAGGTGCGGCAGGCCGGGTTGTCGCAGAGCAGCGCGCCGCGATTGCCCGCCAGCAGCGCCTTCGTCCGGTCGATTACCTCTTGCCCCTCCAGCAGCCAGGCCACCGCACCGCCGATCTGCCGGGTGCGCCGCGGCACCAGGTCGTTGAGCACGTCGAAGCCCAGGCTGCAATCGGGTTCGCGCGGGATCAGCAGCGTGCGGGTGCCGCCGGGCGCCGCCGGGTCGCGCACCAGGCCGTAGCCCGGCCCGCTGAGGTGCGGCAGCCCCATCAAGAACTCGGCGGCGTGGACCGTGGTGTTGCGCGTGTGGTCCACGCCCAGCAGCAGCACCCGCCCGCCCATCCCGGCCAGCACGCGGTACGGGCGCAGCGGATCGTCGATGGGATGCTCCGTCGTCAGCGCGGCGGCCTGCGCGCCCACGGCTACCACCGACATCAGCGGGTGCGGGCTGCGCCGGGCGCCGGGCCAGGCCAGCAGCGCGGGCGGCACGATGCCCATATCGGCGTCGCAGCGCGTGGTCGCCGGGTCATAGGCCACGACCCCGCGCGGGATCGCCCCATCGGGCGTATGCAGGTAGCAACTGCGCCAGGTCATGGTCGGGGCCATCAGCGTGCCCTCCGGCCCCAGCACAGCGAGCAGCGCCCCGATCAGCGCCTGAGGCCCGCCGGCGACCCGCCCGAAGCTGGAGAGCGCCGTATGGACCACGACATGGTCGCCCGCCCGCAACCCCAGCCCGCGCAGCCCGGCCACCAACCCGGCCTCGTCAATGTGCGGTATCCCGCGTAAGCGATCCCAGATGGTCGTGTCGTCCTTCTAGAAGTGGTCAGCTATCAGCCGTCAGCCGTCAGCTATCAGCTATCAGGTAATAGCGCTCAGCCAGGTGCCAGTCTCCGTTATACGCACAGCTACTCCGTAAACTCCTGACGGCTGACGGCTGATGGCTGACGGCTAGTACGCCCGCGCGAAGATCACCCACTGACCGGCGGGCTTGCCGCAGACCAGGCAGGTGCCGGGACCGGGGTGCTTGCTCTGGTCCAGCGGGATGCAGCGCGTGGTGGCCTTGGTGTCGTTCTTCACCTGGGTTTCGCAGGCGGCGTCGCCGCACCACCAGGCTTCGATAAAGCCGCGGTTCTCGATCAGTTGCTTGAACTCGTCGTAAGTGTTGGCCCAGTGGGTGTTTTCGGCGCGGAAGCGGACGGCACGGTCGTAGAGGCCCTGCTGGATGTCCTTCAGCAGATCCTGCACGCGCTCGACCAGCATATCCTGCGAGACCGCCTCCTTGGCGCGGGTATCGCGGCGCACCAGCACCGCCTTGCCCTCGCGCACGTCGCGCGGGCCGACCTCGATACGTAGCGGCACGCCGCGCAACTCCCACTCGTTGAACTTGAAGCCCGGCGTCGTGTTCTCGCTCCAATCGACCTTGGTGCGCACCCCGGCGCTTTGCAGCGCGTGCTCCAGGCGGCCAATGCTGGCGAACACGTCGGCCTTCTCCGTCTCCTTGCGCCAGATCGGCACGAACACGACCTGGAACGGGGCCACCTTCGGCGGCAGGATCAGGCCCTGGTCGTCCCCGTGGACCATGATCACCGCGCCGATGATGCGTGTGGACAGGCCCCACGAGGTGGTGTAGGCGAACTTCTCCGCACCGTCGCGGTCGAGGAACTTGATGTTGAAGCCCCGCGCGAAGTGGTCGCCCAGGTTGTGCGAGGTGCCGGCCTGTAGCGCCTTGCCGTCGCCCATCAGGGCCTCGATGGAGTAGGTGCGGTCGGCGCCCGCGAACTTCTCGGCCTCGCTCTTGCGGCCCGGCACCACCGGGATCGCCAGATCGTCCTCGCACAGCGCACGATAGACATCGAGCATCATCAGCGTGCGCTCCTCGGCTTCGTCGTAGGTGGCGTGGACCGTGTGGCCCTCCTGCCAGAGGAACTCCGCCGTGCGCAGGAACAGGCGCGTCACCTTCTCCCAGCGCATCACGTTGGCCCACTGGTTGATCAGCAGCGGCAGGTCGCGATACGACTGGATCCACTTGGCGTACATATAGCCGATGATCGCCTCGGAGGTCGGGCGGATGGCATACGGCTCGGCCAGCTCGTCCTCGCCGCCCTTCGTGACCCAGGCCACCTGGGGGGCAAAGCCTTCGACGTGCTCGGCCTCCTTTTCGAGGAAGCTCTTGGGGATCAGCAGCGGGAAGTAGGCGTTGACACAGCCCGAGCGCTTGATGCGCACGTCGAGGTGATCGCGCACATTCTCCCAAAGCGTGTAGCCATAGGGCCGGATCACCATGCAGCCGCGCACCGGCGAATAGTCGGCCAGTTCGGCGCGCAGGACTACATCGGTATACCAGCGCGAAAAATCATCGCTCTTATCGGTGATGTCCTCGACATAGCTCGAAGCATCGTCCGCGGCGGTCTGCGGTTCGGCCATCAATCCTACTCCTTACCAGGACTATATCAGTAAATAAAAGCGGCTCGCCGACCCGCGACCGGGTGGGGCGAGCCACAAAACGGCGGCGGGGCGGTCAGTTCTCGGCGGGCGGCGCGGTGCCGCCTTTCACACCGGTCTCACCGGCATCGACAAACCCGGCGACCTGATCATGGATGCTTTCCACGTCTTCGCGGGCGGGCGGACTGCCGACCGCCGTGGCCGGGTCCACCGGCTCCTGGCCGTCGATCGCGCGGCTGGGGCCGGGCGTGGCGGTGTCCGCCGCGGGCCGGCTTCCCGGACCGTCCAGCCCGGCCTGCCGCCGGACGGCTTCCTCCGCCGTGTCCCAGGCGCGGCCCTGAGAATCCGCATTACTGCTCATAGGGTTCCTTTCGTGCGGAGACGCGCGAATTACACACATCAACCTGGGCGGCAAGTGCGGCAGACCTGCACCCACTATTATACCCGCGGGCGCCAGCCAGCGTCAATCACGGCGACGGGCCTAACCCCCCTGCCCCCCTTCCCGGCGCGGGAAGGGGGAAAGCCGACGCCCCTCCCGCGTCGGGGCGGGGGGAGAGGTTGGCCGGGCGCCGGGATGCCGCCGTTATCCGGCGGCGAGATCGGCCAGCACGGCGGGCAGGCCAG
>CBJNAR010000656.1:0-3326 GCA_966434075.1 uncultured bacterium | reverse complement strand
CTGAGGGGCCGGTAGGGGCTGGGCACGGAGACCGAGTCCAGCGGCGTGGACGACGGCGCCGCGGGGGCGGCCGGCTCGCCGGGGGGGGTCAGGCTGTTCGATTTGCTGGGGATGATAGGCATCGCAATACGTCTCCTGCTGTGCTATGCGCTTACGAATAGTTCTGGCGGCGGGATAAGATAAAGCGCCGCGACGCCGCGCTGGTACCGGTTGTCGCCCCGGCCAGGTCGGTCTGCACGGCCAGGGATTCCGCGAGCTTGTTTAAGTTGCGCACAAAGGGCCGGTTGGCGTGTTTTTGCTGCAACAGCGAGGTGCCTTCGTTGATCGCCAGGGTCAACATCTGCCCGTCGCTGGGCACCGTGGCGATCGCTTTCATTCCCAGCGCTTCCTCGACGTACTTCAGGCTCACCTCACCGGTGCTCGGCTGGCGATTGACCAGCAGTTGCGGCTTGTCGCGCAGGTGCGGGTAGGCTTTGAGGATATCCAGGAAGTGGCGCATCGCGTTCAGCGCCGGCACCTCCGGCGTGGTGACGAGCAGCAACCGGTCGGCCATTTCGAGCACGGCCAGGGTGGACGGCTCGACCACGTGCCAGGTGTCCACGACCACGTAGTCGAAGCTTTTCCGCGCGCCATCCAGCACCGCAACCAGTCCCTCGGTCGTGATCTGTTCCATCTCCTGCAAGCTGTTGGGCCGCAGCAGCACGCGCACCCCGGACGGATGGGTCACGGTCACGTCGTCGAGGATCGCCCCGTCGATCTCCTCCTGCCGGGAGGCCAGTTCGGCAACGGTATGGGCCGATTGCAGGTTCAACAGGGCGCCCACACTGCCGAACTGCAGGCTATAATCCACCAGGGCGACGCGCTTCTGGGTGGCGCTCTGCAAGGCGAGCGCCAGATTGCAGGCCAGCAGCGTGCAACCCACGCCGCCCTTGGGGCTGAAGACCACGATCACGCGCCCGTTGGCGGCCTGGACCCGGCGCTGGCGCGCCATCTCGTCGGCGCGCTGGTGGCGGTTCAGCTCGTTCTCGAACAGGCGCTGGATGGTGCCGACCACGTCGTGCGCGGCCAGCGGCTTGCGCACCAGGCCGCGCGCCCCGGCCACCATCGCCTGCCCGATGTCGAGCGGGTCACCAAAATCGGTCACCAGGATCACCTGGGACGCGGGCGCCACATCGAGCACCTGGCTGATCAGCGCGGGCATGCCTGCCGGGTCCAGATTCGTGGAGAGGAGAAAGATGTCGGGTTCGAGTTCGGCCAGCGCCAGCACTTCGGCGTGGGCCCTGGCCGTGCCGGTGACGCGGATCTTCGGGCCTTGCAGCAACACGGCGCGGGTGCGGGCGAGTTCGTCGGCATCGGCATCGCCCACCACAACGTTGATCGTATAGTCGGGTAACTGGGTCATGAAACGCGTTCCTCCTTGCCGGGCAGCGCCGGGACGTTAGCGCGACGGCACCTGGATCAGGTGATAGAGATCGACCAGATAGTCCAGCGAAACCGGATCGGTCGCCACATCTTGCGTGTCGGCGATGGACCGGACGCCGAGGTCGATGGTGCCGCCGCTGTCTTTGACGTATTTCAGGATCAGGGCTTCCTGGTGGTCCACGATGAAGGTGATAATCTTCACCTCAGCGCTGTTCTGATCGGCCGCGGGGCCGGTCGGGGTCCAGGTGCCGGTGCTGTAGACCTCAATGTTCTGCATCGTGGCCTGGGTCACCACCGTCTTCGCCTCGGTTCCCGCGCCTTCCTGGGTGGCGCCGGCGCTGCTGTTCAGCGCGGCGGTCCCGCTGACCGGGATCGAGATCATAATATCGACATGATCGCCGGCATGGACGGCGCCCGTGGCGTTCAGCATGTCGGTGGCCGGGAAGGCAACCAGCATCTTGCCGGGCGGGATCGTGGTCGAGGCCCCGGTGGCGCCTCCGGCGTCGATGAACTGGCGAGCGAGCAGCATCTCGCCCTTGAAGACCTGGGTGGTCGCGGTGCGGCTCATCACCTCGGTGACGCTGTGGAACGAGTCCTCCGGCGCCACGCCCAGCGGGTACGCCCGCGTAACCACATCGGCAGCGGTCACCAGGTGGCGGACGGGGATGTCCAGGGCCGCCAGCACCACCACTTCCATGGGGATCGCCGTGGGCGTCGGCAACGGGGTGGGCGGCGGCGGCGGCGCGGTCTTCGCCACGGCGCTGCTGCTGACAAAGTAGACCAGCCCGCCGGCCGCCAGCGCGGCGAACAACCCGACAATTAACAGGAGCAAGGCAGGACGCTTCATTCGGTGCAATTCCCTTCTTCGATCACGTCGTATGGCCCGGTGCGCGGGCCACCCCGCGCCACATGCTGCTTATGGGACAAGATGAAACCGCAGGTGTTTACGCTTGCCGAGGACAAGTATAAACAGATTCTGTATATCCGCTGTGAATAGCGGGGTGGGGGCCTGTAATAATTTTACCCGTTGATCCTGGGTTATCTGGTGGAATTTACATATAAATCGCGCGGATTATTGTTACAGCTTGTTAACCACCGCTGGAGGGGGGCGATCCGCCCCGACCTCCAGCAGCATCGTTTGTGGGATCAGGGGTCGGTGAGGCGCGTATAGATCGCGCCGCCCGGAGTCAGGCCGCAGTTCCCAGGTGGCACCGGCCCCGGCTGTGCCTCGGAGATAAACAGGCCATCCACCTCGCTGTTGTTGCTCTGCAAGGCCGCGTAGAACCGGAAGTTATACGTGAATTTGAAGCGGACCCGGCCGATGGTCGCGTTCGTCGGGCTGGTGCCGTACTGGCCGTTGCTCTTTTGCACTACGGCGATGTTGGACCAGCTCCCCATTTGCAGCGTGGGATTGATGCGTCCGGGGTTCCATTGCTGGGCATACTCGGTTGTTCGCCCCAGTTCCCCACCCTGGGCGCCTGCCTGGAAGGTGGCAAGATCCGGCCCCCAGACATAGACGGTCTTGTCGAGCGCTTTGCCGAGGTTGTACGGCGGCCCGCTCAGCGCGGTCATCACGCCGTCGCGGTTAATCACGTCGATAATCGGGGCGGCGACGTTGTTGCCCAGGTTGGCCTGCAGGTTGTAGGCTTCCAGCCAGTCACCGTCGCGGGTATCCACCTGCGCCGATAAGGGCCAGGTGCTGGTAAGCGCGATGGTGCCGTTCCAGTTCCAGTAGGTCCAGTTGGAGAGATCCAGGGCCTGGTCGGGGGTCAGCCGGCCCATCGTGAAGTCGACCACGGCCTTGGTCACGCGGCGGCTCTTGAGGCCGTTGACGCCGCGCCAGCGCTTGTCCCGGTCGTCGCCCCATGGCGTGAGCGTGAGGCCCACGACCTTCATCCCGCGCC
>CBJNAR010000655.1:0-3329 GCA_966434075.1 uncultured bacterium | reverse complement strand
GCGACGTATTCGTGCGCGATCTCCAGGCCGGCGCTACCGAGCGGGTGAGCGTGGACTCCGCGGGCACGCCGGGCAACGGCCCCAGCGACGCGCCGAGCCTGAGTGCCGGCGGCGCCCTCGTCGCCTTCACCTCGCAAGCCACGAACCTGGTTGCGGACGACACGAACACCGCCACAGACGTGTTCGTGCACGACCGGCGCACCGGCACCACTGTGCGCGCCAGCGTGGCGACGGATGGAACCCAGGCCGGCGGCGCGAGCTACGACCCCCGCCTCAGCGCCGATGGTGGCTTTGTCGCCTTCGACAGCGACGCGACCAACCTGGTGCCCGGCGACACCAACGGCGTCTACGACGTGTTCCTGCATGACCTCCAGACCGGCGCCACCGAGCGCGCCAGCCTGACCGCCACGGGGGGCGAGCCTGATGGCGACAGTTCTACCCCGAGCCTGAGCGCCGACGGGCGCTTCGTCGCCTTTCAGTCCTACGCCGGCAACCTGGTCGCGGGCGACACCAACGGCAACTATGACGTGTTTGTGCGCGACCGGCAGACCGGCGCCGTGGAGCGTAGCAGCCTGGGCGTGGGCGGCGCCGAGGGCAATGCGGGCGCCTACGAGCCGAGTCTGAGCGCCGATGGGCAGATCGTCGCCTTCAAGTCCGGGTCGAGCAACCTGGTGCCCGGCGACGGCAACGGGTCCGCCGATGTCTTTGTCCGCGACCGGACCACCGGCGCTCTGGATCGGGCGTCGCTGGCAACGGACGGTGCCGAGGGCGACGCCGACAGCGGGCGCCCGGCGACCAGCGCGACGGGCCGCTACGTGGCATTCGAGTCCGCCGCCGGCAACCTGGTGGCGGGCGACAGCAACGGCGTGTTCGATGTCTTCCTGCGCGACCGGGGCGAGGTCCCACCGCCCAGCCCCACGCCCACCGCTTCGCCCACGGTGGCACCGACGGCGACGCCGCCCGCCACGGCGACCGTCACCCCCTGCCCGGTGACATTCTCCGATGTGCCACCCGCCCAGCCGTTCTACCCGTTCATCCGCTGCCTGGCCTGCCAGGGCATCGTCGGCGGCTATAGCGACGGCACCTTCCTGCCGGGTGCCAACGTGACGCGCGGCCAGGTCGCCAAGTTCGTCAGCAACGCGGCGGGCTACACCGACGCCGTCCCGCCCACCCGCCAGACCTTCCGCGACGTGGCGCCCGACAGCACCTTCTGGCTGTTTATCGAGCGCGCGGTGGCCCATGGCGTGATCAGCGGCTACGATTGCGGCCCCGGTTGCCTGGAGTTCCGCCCCGGCGCCGCCGTTACCCGCGGCCAGGTCGCCAAGTTCGTCGCCAACGCCGCGGGCTTCGCCGACGCGATCCCGCCCGCCCAGCAGACCTTCGCCGATGTGCCGCCCGACAGCACCTTCTGGCTGTTCATCGAGCGCACGGCGGCGCATGGTGTGGTGGGCGGCTACAGCGACGGCACCTTCCGCCCCGGCGCCCCGGTCACGCGCGGGCAGACGAGCAAGTTCATCGCCAACGCTTTCTTCCCCGGCTGCAACCCGGCAGCGCGCTAGTTCGTTCAATGATCATTCCGGGTGGCACGCCCTGACGCACAGCATACACACCCCGCGCGCCGCTCGGAGTGCCCTTTGACGCAGCTTACGCCCGCCGTCACCTTGCGGCGGCGGCGCCGGATCGGGTATTCTTTCGATGCCCCGGATAACTCCGCGCCCGGCACACGGGCGCGCCCCAGGGGCGGGACACTAGACTGAGGAGGATCTTCGTTTTGACTTCGCACTCTGCCCGCGCGTGGCGGGCCGGTTGGCTGGGCCTGCTGGCCCTGCTGCTGGTCGGCACCGCGCTCGCGCCGCTGCCGCCCGCCGCCGCCCAGACCGGCCAGCGCGGCACCATTCCCCACACCGCCGTCAATCCCTATGGCGCCAATGTGTTCTTGCATAAGGAAGCCGAGCAGGAGAAGGTGATCCGCACGCTGGACCTGGCCGCGGAGGCCCACCTGGCCTGGATCAAGCAGGACTTCCAGTGGAGCGACATCGAGATCGCCAAGAAGGGCGACTTCACCGACACGCGCAACGGCCCGGCCAAGAGCGCCTGGGACAAGTACGACTTTATCGTGGACCAGGCGGCGCAGCGCAATATCCAGGTGGTGGCGCGCATCTCGTTCGCCCCCGACTGGGCGCGCAACCCCGGCAGCGGCGCCAACGACGCGCCCCGCAGCAACGAGGACCTGGCCGACTTCATCGTGGCCTTGCTGAACCACTACCAGGGCCGGGTCAAGTATATCCAGGTCTGGAACGAGCCGAACCTGGCTTACGAGTGGAAGGCCGGCGGCAAGGTCGACCCGGCGGGCTATGTCGAGATGCTCAAGACGGTGTATCCGAAGGCCAAGGCCGCCGATCCCAACGTGACCATCCTCAGCGCGCCCATGGCGATCACGCTGGAGCAGATCGACTACGCCGGCAACCTGAACGAACTCGACTACTGGGACCAGATGTACAAAGCGGGGGCCAAGGACTACTTCGATGTCCTCTCCGCCAACGCCTATGGCCTGGACCTGCCGCCCGACGACCCGCCCGCGCCCGACAAGCTGAACTTTCGCCGCGTGGAACTGCTGCACGAGGTCATGGTCAAGAACGGCGATGACAACAAGGCCGTCTGGTTCAACGAGTACGGCTGGAACGCCACGCCGACCACGTTGCCCGAGTCGGAGCAGTTGCACTGGCGGCGGGTCGACCCTGATACGCAGGCCAAGTGGACGGTGGACGGCATCCAGTACGCGCTGGACAACTGGCCGTGGGCGGGCGTGTTCTTCATCTGGTATTTCCGCCAGGTGGGCGACATCCCCGACACCAAGGCCGAATACTACTTCCGCATGGTGGACCCGGACTTCACGGTGCAGCCGGTCTACAAGGCCATCCGCCGGGCCGCCGGGCTCTATCAGGGGCCGGGCGCGCTGGTGCCTACGCCCACAGCGGGCGCCGCCGCCACCGCAACCCCGGCCACAGGCGGCGCCGTCGCCACCGCGACCCCGGCCACGGGCGCGGTAGCGACCGACACCCCGGCGACCGGCGCCCCGACGGCGACGACCGCCCCGGCGGCTGCCGAAACGCCGACCGTCGCACCCACGGCCATCCCGCCCGCCGGCGCAACCGGGAGCGACAACACGGCCCTATTCGTCGCCGGCGCCATCCTGCTGCTGGCGGGCATCGGCGGGGTCGTTTTCTACATGATGCGCCGCACCGGCGCTGCGTAAGTGGTCAGTAGTCAGTGGTCAGTGGTCAGTAATAGATCGCTGACCACGGACTGTTACTGTATACAGGCGACCG
>CBJNAR010000654.1:0-3332 GCA_966434075.1 uncultured bacterium | reverse complement strand
ATCGGCGCGACGCAGGCTCCGCCGCCCGCGACGCCGCCGAGCGACGGCTTCCCGGCCTGGATGAGCGGCACGCCCGTGCCCGCGGAGCCGGCGGCGTCCGCGCCCGTACCGCCCGCGCCCGCCGCGGCGACGGACGGCTTCCCGGCCTGGATGAGCGGCGAGCCGGTGCCCGCCACGCCCGCCGAGGGCCAGGCCACCGCGCCGGGCGAACCTGGCGCGCCGCCCGCCGAGGTTCCCGCGACCCCGGCGGCGAGCCAGGCCGGCAGCGGCGGCTTCTTGAGCGAGGAAGACCTGCCCGCCTGGCTGCGCGCCATCCGCGCCCAGCCCGCGCCAGGCACCGCGCCGCCCGAGGCCCCGCCCGCGCCCACCCCGGTCCAGCCGCCGGAAGAAGAAGAGGTGCCCGCCTGGCTGCGCGCCCTGGGCAACGTCGAAGAGGAACTGGTGCCCGTCGAGGGCCTGGCCGGGAGCGCCGCCGCCGCCGGGCCGCCGGTGCGCGTCATCCGCGCCCGCCCGCCGCGGCCCGGCGCCGTGGCCGTGTTCCACCAGTTGCTGGCCCCGCCCGTCGTGGCCGCCCCGGCCCCCGCCGCGCGGCGCAACGTCATCACGCGGGTGCCCCTCGACCGCGTACTCTATGTGCTGCTGCTGGCCGTGGTGGTCGGCATGTGGCTGCTGGTGCCGGTGGACCCGGAGCCAGCCACCCTGCCGCAAACCCCGGCGGGCCAGGCGTTCTACGACCGGGTGGCCGCGGTCCCGGCCAACAAGCCGGTGCTGCTGGTCTACGACTGGGATGCCACCCGCTACGGCGAGATGCACGACCTCAGCCGCGCCGTCACCCGCGTCGTGGACGGCACCGGGCACACCTTCGCCACGATCAGCACCATCCCGCAGGGCGAGGGCTTCGCCCAGCGCGTCACGGCGGAAGCGCTTCCCATCGCCGCCACCATCGGCTGCCCGGCCAGGGGGCCCTACGGGACGCGCTTCCTGCACCTGGGCTACCGCCCCGGCAACGAGGCGGGCCTGGCGGCCCTGGCGACCTCCAACATCGCCGACGTGCAGCCCTATGACTTCGCCTGCTACACGCCCAACCGTGATATGCCGCTGCTGGCCGCCGCCCCGCGCCTCGACCAGTTCGGCGCCATCGTGCTGCTGACCAGCGAGGAACCGGCCCTGCAACGCTGGATCGAGCAGGTCGCGGCGCAGATCCCGAACGTGCCGGTGCTGGCCGCGCTCCCCGAAAGCATGCGCACCGGCGCGGTCCCCTACCTGAACGTGGGCGCCGGCAATGCGCGCTTGCAGAGCGCCGTCTTCGGCCTCGACGGCGCGCAGGAACTCGAAGCCCGCATCGGGGCCACCGGGCGCACCGGGGCGAGCGCCGACGACGCCCGCCGCCAACTGGGCCGCATGATCCACACACAGTCCGCGGCGCTGTTCTTCATCGCCCTGGCCTTCATCGTGGCCTTCGTGATGGGTTTCTATCGCTGGATCAATCGCAGGAGCGCCTCGTGAGCATAACATTCATCGGCAGCGTCCTGGCGGCGGTGCTGACCCTGATGGTCTTCAGCTATCTGCTGGGCAACAACCCGCTCTACCGGCTGGCGCAGCACATTTTCGTCGGCGTGTCGGTCGGCTACGCGGCCATGTTGCTGCTGGGCAACGTGCTGGTGCCGCAGTTCTTCGCGCTGGGCAGCCAGACCGGCTCGGTCGGCTGGTGGCTGGCGCTGATCCCGCTGCTGCTGGGCGTGCTGCTCTTCCTGGGCCGCATCCGGCCCCCGGCCACGCCGGGCCGGCCCGGCTTCCTGGGCTTCTTCGGCACCATCGCGCTAAACATCGCCCTGAGCACCGCCGCCGCGCTCGCCATCGGCGGGGCGCTGACCGGCACCCTGGTGCCGCAGGTGGCCGACAGCATGCGCCCGCTGACCGGGAACCCGGCCCTGTTGATCGGCAACCTGGTCGTGGTGCTGGGCGTGGCGGCGAGCCTGTTCTATTTCCAGTTCAACGTCCGCCCGGGCGGCGACCGCTCCAGCGCGGGCACGCTCGTGGCGACCGCCGGGCGCTGGCTCATCATCATCGCCCTGGGCGCCACGCTGGGCACGCTCACCGTGTCGTTTGTCGCCGCGCTGGTCGGCCGCGTGGCCTTTCTATTTAGCTTCTTCTAGCGCGGCTTGCGGCCTCCCGGCGGAGGCGTGCAGCGCCGCACCCAGCACTGGACAGCCATGGATGCATTAGAAGAACAACCCATCCAATCGATCCTGGCCGTGGACTGCGGGAGCCTGTACACGCGGGCCTTGCTGATGGACATCGTGGCCGACGAGTACCGCTTCGTCGGCAGCGGCGTGGCCCCCACCACCACCGAGGCTCCCTACCAGGACATCACGGTGGGCGTCTACAACGCCATCGTCGATCTCGAAAGCACCACCGGGCGCCACCTGGTGGAGGGCGGGCGCGTGGTTACGCCCCAGCACCCCGACGGCCATGGGGTGGACGTGTTCGTCGCCACCTGTAGCGCGATGCCCGCCGTGCGCCTGGTCGTGGCCGGGCTGACCAACGAGTACAGCACGCGCGCCGCCCGCCAGGCTGCCGCGGGCGCCTACACCCACCTGCTCGAAACGATCAGCTTCGACGATCCGGTAGCGCAACCCGGCCCCGGCGCGCCGGCCCGCAAAGGCCCGACCCGCAACAGCGCCTGGGCCGACACCCAGCTCAACAAGCTGCTGGCGCTCGCGCCCGACGTGCTGCTGATGACCGGCGGCAGCGAGGGCGGCCCCATCGCCCCGCTGCTGCACATCGCGCGGGTGGTCGTGCGCATGGTCACGGAACAGCGCCAGCGCGAGCAGCAGGCGGCCCTGGTCGGCGGCACCGTCGCGCCCCCGCCGCTGCTCTTCTTCGCCGGCAACTCGGCGGCGCTGGACCGCGTGCAGGCCACGCTCGGCGACGCGGCCAGCGTGGTCACGCTGCCCAACATCCAGCCGGTGCTGGGCACCTTCCAGCCCGAACCCGTCCGCGACGCGCTGGTCAACCTGGTGCGCCAGAAGCAGATGCCCGCGCTGGCCGGCATGGACGCGCTGCGCACCTGGAGCCGCCGCGAGATCGAGCCGACCGTGCACGCCGTCGAACTCATCACGCGCTACATCAGCATCCAGTACCACCGCGAGGTGCTGACCGCCGACGTGGGCGCGGCCAATACCGCGATCAGCGTCTCGGGCGGCAAGGACGGCACCACCCACGGCACGGCCATCCGCGGCGATTTCGGCCTGGCCCAGGGCATCAGCAATCTGCTGGCCGAGGTGGGGCCGGAGGCGATCCTGCGCTGGCTGCCGTTCGAGTCGAGCGCC
>CBJNAR010000653.1:0-3332 GCA_966434075.1 uncultured bacterium | reverse complement strand
CGCGGTGCGCGTCGCGGTTGCGCACCTTCAGGATGGCGCTGATCGATTCCAGCGAGTTGCTGGGGAACTGGTAGCAGCCACGGGCCAGTTGCAGGGTATCGACCACGAAGCGGGGCAGGGCGCCGATGCCTCCGGCGGCGGGCGTCATCTCGTTGCGCAAGAAGCTGAGATCGAACCCGGCATTGTGCGCGACCAGCACGGTATCCTTCAGCAGTTCGCCCACTTCGCCCGCCACGTCGGGGAAGACAGGCGCGCGATGCACCATGTGCGCGGTGATGCCGTTGACGCGCCGGGCGCCGGGGCTGATCGAGCGCAGCGGATTGACCAGCGTGGTATAGCTGTCGAGCACCTGCCCGCCCCGCCCGCGCACCACCGCCACCTCGCAGATCCGGTCGCCCCGCTCGGGGCTGAGGCCGGTGGTTTCCACGTCCAGGACGGCAAAGGTCACGCCCTCCAGGGGACTGGTTTCATCAAGCATCGCACATACTGCCAATCTAGCACGCGCGGGGCGTGTCGTGGGGGTCCAGGCGCCCGGTCGGGCTGCGAATAACGCGGGCGGCACTCCTCTATAATACCATAAACGGCAACCCCGCCCCGGTTGCACGGCACCTGACCCGCGTATCCGATCATGCACACCGCAGAGATTGGGATGGGGGTTGATTACGCATCCCGCTGCTCCGCTGCATTGCTCGGACCGGTTGCTATCCGATTAGACCTACTGCGAAGAAAGCCGATATTAACACCCCATTTCACAGATCTCTGCGTTCTCTGCGTCTCTGCGGTGTGCATGATCGGATGCTGGGCCGCCCGGCTTGACAGCCCCCGGCGCGGTGCTATAATCGGGGGACTATTCCAAAGGGGGAGACTGCATGGCGATCAAGGAACGACCTACCGCGCCGGGGCCGGCGACTCCGGGACGGCGCCGCCGCTCACTTTGGAAAATATTGCTGCTGGTGCTCGGCGGCATCGTGCTGGTGGTCGTGCTGCTGGCCGTGGGAGCGCTGACCTGGCTCATCCGCAGCCCCCTGCCCACCACCAGCGGGACCGTGCGCATCCCCGGTCTCTCCGCGTCCGTGACCGTGGTCCGCGACAAGACGGGCATCCCCCATATCACCGCCGCCAACATGGCCGACCTGTTCAAGGCCCAGGGCTATGTCGTGGCCCAGGACCGGCTCTGGCAGATGGACTTTTATCGCCGGGTCGGGGCGGGGCGCCTGTCGGAGGTGCTCGGCGAAACCACGCTCGATACCGACCGCTTCATCCGCACAGTCGGCTGGCGCCGGGCCGCGCAGAAGGAACTCGATATGCTGCCCGACAGCTTCAAGGCGGTCTTGCAGGACTATGCCGACGGAGTCAACGCCTTCATCGACACCCACCCCGACTCCTTGCCCATCGAATTCACCCTCCTGGGCTACAAGCCCGATCCCTGGACGCCGCTCGACAGCGTGACCTTCGGCAAGGTCATGGCCTGGGATCTCAGCGGCAACATGGACGAGGAGGAGACGCTGGCCGACCTGCAAGCCAAGCTCGGCGTGGCGCGGGCGGCGGAACTGCTGCCCGACTACCCCGACGGCGGGACCACCATCGTCCAGCAGTCAGCGCTGCCGGGCAACCCGCTGGGCCGGGCGCCGGGGCCGCTGCGCCTCAGCGGCGTGTTCGGCACCGACGACACCTTCGGGCTGATCGGCAGCAACAACTGGGTGGTGGACGGCACGCGCAGCGCCAGCGGCCATCCCCTGCTGGCGAACGACCCGCACCTGGGCGTGCAGAACCCCTCGATCTGGTACGCCATGCAACTGCACGCCGCCGACGGCAGCCTCGACGCCGAAGGTGTGACCTTCGCCGGGGCGCCCGGCATTGTGGTCGGCCACAACCGCGATATCGTCTGGGGCGTGACCAATCTCGGCCCCGATACGCAAGACCTCTTCGTGGAAACGCTCGACCCGGCGGATCACCCCGGCCAGTACCAGTTCCAGGGCCAGTGGCTGCCGCTCGACATCCTGACCGAGACGATCACCATCAAAGGTGCCCCGCCCGAGCCGCTGGTCGTGCGTATCACGCGCCACGGGCCGCTGCTGAACGATGTGGACTCCAGCCTGACCAAACCCACCGCGCTGCAATGGACCGCCCTCCAACCGGGTGGGCTGTTGCCCGCCGTGCTCAATCTCGACCAGGCGACCAACTGGGACGAGTTCCACCAGGCGCTGCTTACCTGGGACGTGCCCGGCCAGAACTTCGTCTATGCCGACACCCAGGGCAACATCGGCTACCAGGCCACCGGGCGCTGGCCCATCCGCAAAAAGGGCGACGGCCAGGTGCCCGTGGACGGGGCCAGCGGCGACTACGAGTGGACCGGCTTCGTCCCCTATGACGAGATGCCGCGCGTGTTCAACCCGCCCGATCACTACATCGTCACCGCCAACAACCGGGTAGTCGGGCCGGACTATCCCTACCTGATCAAAGCCCGCTGGGGCGCCTGGTTCCGTGCCGAGCGTATCGCGCAGATGATCACGGCCAAGCCCAAGCTCACCATGGACGACATCAAGGCGATCCACTACGACACGCACAATGTGCAGGCGGTCGAGATCGCCAAGTACCTGGCCGCCGCGGGCGGCAGCGACCCGGCCACGCAGCAGGCTGCGGCCCTGTTCCAGAACTGGGACGGCAACATCACCGCCGACGGCCCCACCGCCGCGCTCTACGAGATCACCTACGGGCAGGTCATGACCAACACCTTTGCCGACGACCTGGGCGGCACGCTGACCGCCGATTACCTGCGCATCTTGCGCGACGAGTCGGCCATCCTGCTGAACCAACTGGTCGCGGACCCGACCAACGCCTGGTGGGACGACACCCGCACCCCACAGCACGAGACACGCGACGACATTCTGCGCAAGAGTCTGCAAGAGGCCGTGGGCATCCTGACCGCCGCGCAGGGCGGCGACCGGGCGCAATGGTCCTGGGGCGCGCTGCACACGATCACGTTCGCCCATACGCTCGGCGTGGCGAAGCCGCTGGATCGCCTGCTCAATATCGGCCCCTATCCCATGCCCGGCGACGCCTACACTGTGGCAACGGGCGGCTACGCCGAAAACAAGGACTCGCCGCACACCTATCGCCAGACCAACCACCCGTCCATGCGCATGATCAACGACACGGGCGACTGGGACCAGATGCAACTGATCTTCGCGCCCGGCGAGTCGGGCCAGGTCGGCTCCAGCCACTGGGACGACCAGGTGGCGGGCTGGCTGCACGGCCAGTACCGCACCATCCCCTGGTCGCCCGCCGCCGTCCAGCCGGCTACCGACGCCACGCTGACTCTCGCACCCTAG
>CBJNAR010000652.1:0-3335 GCA_966434075.1 uncultured bacterium | reverse complement strand
TGGCGCACCTGGCCGCCGATCATCAGCACGCGCAGGTCGATCACCTGGCCGCGCAGCCCGGCCTTCGGCACCCACTGCTCGACATGCACCCGGTGGCGGCAGAGCGCGTCCAGCAACACGGCGATCGCGCGCTGGTCGTGGTACACGCGCACCCGGCGCGAGTTGTACAGGCGCACGCCGTCCGGCCCGGCCACCAGTTCCACCGTTGTGGTGGCCTGGTGGCGCGCGCCCGCGCGCTGGTACGCCACCACGCCCGACGCGCTGGAGCCGTGGGCCGGCTTGACAAAGACGCGGTCCCGGCCCGCCGCGTCCATCGCGGCCAGCAGTTCCGCGTAGCTGCCCGGCGGCGCGAGGGCGCGGGGCAGCGGGATGCCGGCGGCGGCGAGGCGCGCATGGCAGGCCCGTTTGTCGAACATGCAGGCGATGGCGGCGGGCGGGTTTAGCCAGCGCGCGCCGGGCACGGTGGGCAGGACCGCGGCCAGGTCGGCCAGCAGGGCACACCAGCCGAGATACCACTGGCGCGGGTAGCGAATCGCGCCCGGATCGCAGGCCAGCGCCTCGATCGCCGCGCGGGGCGCCCGCGCATAGGCGCCGGGACCCTCCGGGTCGGTTTCATCGGCGCCACGGGCCAGGATGGCCTGCTCGACCGGCCAGCTTGTGTCGGGCGACTCGATGCGCACCAGCGCACCCGCCGGGATGGCTTCGGCCAGGCACACCCGCCCGGCCAGCAGATCGGTGTACGGCACCAGCCGCATTGGCGGCAACCCATGGCGCGCCAGCGCCGCCGCAAACCCGGCCACCCGGCGGCTTTCCGGGTTGCCGATCACCACGAACGGCGGCGAGGACCGCATCCGCCGTGGCCCTACTCGCCCACGGCGACGAAGCGGTGGTCCACGCCGTTCCAGTGGTCGGCTTCCTGCGGGTCGCTCACGTCCACCTCGATGGGCAGGGCCTGGAGTTTGCGCACCATCTCGGGCGAGCAGTAGTGGTGATGGAGGTCGAGCCGCCGCAGGCGGGTGATGGCGGGGTTGGCGAGCAGGGCCGCGGCGCCCGCGTCGCTCAGCGTGCCCAGCGAGAGGTCGAGCACCTCCACCCGCTCCAGGATCGGCGCCCCGACCAGGGCAATGGCGATCTCGTCGGTCAGGTCGCTGTCGCGCAGGCCCAGGTAGCGCAGCCGGGGGAACAGCCCGCCGGCCAGCAGCGGCGCCAGGTCCTCCAGCGTCGTGTCGGCGCCATACTCCTCCGTGCCCAGCCATAGATCCAGGTGCTCCAACTGCGGCAGGGTCGCCGCCAGTACCTCGTGGACCACCGAGCGGGGCAGCCCGCCCGCCTCGACGATCAGCGCCCGCAGCCGGTCGTGGCGGATCTGGCCCAGGCGCAGGTTGTTGCCGCCGCGCACGCCGAAGTGCTCCAACTGCGAGTACGCGCGCAGTAGCGGCGACACGTCGGTCTGCTCGATCCACGAAATCTCGCTCTCCTCATAGGTCACATCGCCGAGGAACAGGGCGTTGAGGGCCGGTAGCGTGTCGCGTGCGGCCACCACCGCCTGCCCGACCCGTTCGATCGCGTCCGCCTCGCCCAGGTTCCCGGCCCACTGGCCGACCACCAGGCCCGTCGTGGTCTCCGCGCCCGGCGTCTCCAGATAGCGCCCGAACTTGTCGGTCCAGGCTGCATCGTCCTCCTCTTCCCAGGTGAGGCCGATCCGCGGCATGGCCGTGGCCGGGTTAGGGACCGGCTCGCCCGGCTCCCACGGGACCACGTCCCGCCCGGCGAATTCCGTCATATGTTCGTTGATCGTCACGCTTGCGGTCTCCTCTCCGCGCGTGGCCGCGCGATTGGGGTGTAGATTACGACACGGGGCAGGGCTTGTCAAGCCGCGCGGCGATGGGCAGGGGCGGCGGCATCGGCTATAATGGCGGCACGCCATTCCATCCCGCACCGCTGGTGAAGGAGACTCTGCCCATGACGGCTGCGCTGATCCCGCCCTACGGCGGGACCCTGGTCAACCTGCCCGTGCCACCGGAGGAGGCCCCGGCGCTGCTGGCCGGCGCGCGCCGCCTGCCCGCGATCCGCCTGACGCCCCGCGCCGTCTGCGATCTAGAGTTGCTGGCCGTCGGCGCCTTCTCGCCGCTGGCCGGGTTCATGGGGCAGGCCGACTACGCGCGGGTGCTGGCCGAAGGCCGCCTGGCCGCCGGCACCTCGTTCCCGATGCCCGTGACCTTGCCCGTGGCCGCGGACGCGCCCGTGGCGCTCGATGCCCCGGTGGCGCTGTGCGACCCGCACGGCGAGGTGCTGGCGATCCTGACGGTGGACGAGATCTACCCCTGGGACCCGGCGGCGTACATGGACCGGGTGCTGGGCACGCGCGATGCCGCGCATCCCCTGGTGACCGAGATGCGCGCCTGGGGCCCGCGGCACATCGCGGGGCGGTTGCAGGTATTGCGCTTGCCCGCGCACCGGGACTTTGCGGCCCTGCGCCTGACCCCCGCCCAGGTGCGGGCGCGCCTGGCCGCCCTGGGGCGCGGGCAGGTGGTCGCCTTCCAGACCCGCAATCCGCTGCACCGCATCCACGAAGAACTGACCCGGCGCGCGCTGGACCAGACGGACGGGGTGCTGCTCTTGCACCCGGCGGTGGGGATGACCCGCCCCGGCGATGTCGACCATTACACGCGCGTGCGGACGTACCAGGCCCTGGCGCCGTATTATCCGCCGGGGCGGCTGGTGCTGGCGCTGCTGCCCCTGGCGATGCGCATGGCCGGGCCGCACGAAGTGGGCTGGCACGCCCTGATCCGCCGCAACTACGGCGCGACCCACTTGATCGTAGGGCGGGATCACGCCAGCCCCGGTCGGGACTCGACCGGCGCGCCGTTCTACCCGCCCTACGCGGCCCAGGAGTGGCTGGTGCAGCACGGGGCGGAACTGGGGATGCAGGTGGTCCCTTTCCCCGAACTGGTCTATCTGCCCGACGAGGATCGCTACGTCGAGGCCCAGACCGCGCCGCCGGGCGCGCGGGTCTGGAGTCTCTCCGGCACCACCGTGCGCGACGAGTACCTGGCGGCGGGGCGGCCCCTGCCCGCGTGGTTCACCCGGCCCGCCGTCGCGGCCATCCTGGCCGAGGCCTATCCCCCGCGCACCCGGCAAGGGGTCTGCGTCTGGTTCACCGGCCTGCCGGCTGCGGGCAAATCGACGCTGGCCGAGGTCGTCCAGGCGCGGCTGCTGGAGCGTGGCCGCCGCGTGACGCTGCTCGACGGCGACGTGGTTCGCACGCACCTGAGCGCCGGGCTGGGCTTCAGCCGCGCCGACCGCGATACCCACATCCGCCGCATGGGCTGGGT
>CBJNAR010000651.1:0-3340 GCA_966434075.1 uncultured bacterium | reverse complement strand
CGATCCGCCTTACCGCCCCCAGTCGCGCGGGTAGCGGAAGTCGATGCCGGGCGTGCGCGAGCCGACTTTGGCGATGATCGGCATCATGCGCTTGTACTGCATGTTCTTCACCAGCTTGAGGACGCGCGTGACCAGCGCCTCGCTGAAGCCCATCTGCACGACCCGGCTGGCGTCCACGCGCTCGTCAACCAGCAGGTAGAGCACCTGGTCCACCTCGTCGTACTGGATGCCCAGTTCGCTCTCGTCGGTCTGGCCCGGCCAGAGGTCGGCGCTCGGCTTTTTCTCCAGGATCGGCTGGGGCACGCCGACGGCGCGGGACAGGGCGCGCACCTGCGTCTTGTAGAGGTCGCCGAGGGGCTGGATCGAGGCCGCGCTGTCGCCGAACCAGGTGGTGTAGCCCAGCAAGATCTCGGTCTTGTTCGATGTGCCGAGCACTAGCGCGTTCTGCGCCATCGACTGATCGAACCACACGATCATGCGGGCGCGGGCCATGGCGTTGCCCTTGCGCCCGGCGTTCATATCGGGGAAGCGCTCGAACAGCGGCTCGACCATGGGCGTGATGTCAACCACCGTGCTGGGGATGCCCAGCGCCTCGACGCAGAGTCGCGCGTGTTCCAGGCTCTCCGGCGACGACGTGCGATAGGGCATCATGATGGCGAAGACGTTGTCCGGGCCCAGCGCCTCGGTCGCCAGGTAGACGGCCAGGGCCGAGTCGATGCCGCCGGACAGGCCCAGCACGAGGCGGTTGAAGCCGAACTTGCGCGTTTCGTTGCGGATAAACTCGACCAGCAGCCGGCGCGTCAGGTCGGGCGCGATCGCCAGCCGCTCGGCGATCGCGCCGGTGGTGGAACTAGCGGGCATGGGGCACCTCCTTATTTGTCGCGCTCGGCGACGATGCGCGACAGCTCGCGCAGGACCAGGTCGGGCTTCTCATCGCGCACCAGGGGCAGACTGCGCCGGCGCCAGCGGATGGCGTCGGGGTCGATGCGCGTGGTGAGCAGGGCTTCCTCGAAGTGCGGGCCGCGCACCAGTTCGTTGCCGTCGGGGCCGAACGCGCCGCTGTAGCCGCCGAAGGCCACGCCGTCCTCGTAGCCCACGCGGTTGCAGTGGACCACGTAGGTGGTGAAGAACTCGGCGAACATGCGGTGGGCCAGCGTCACGGCATAGGTCGTGTCCAGGTAGTCGTCGCCGGGCTTGACGCCACGGCCCGGCCCCGCCGACACCAGCAGCAACGTCTCCGCGCCGTCCTGCCAGAGCAGGTAGGGCGAGGAGATATGCCAGAAGTCCTCGCAGACCAGCATGCCCATGCGCCCGAAGCGCGTGTCGAAGGCGCGGATTTTGCGGCCCACGCCCACATAGCGCATGTCGTCGAACATGCCGTAGGTCGGCAGGTAGACTTTGCGATGGACATGCACCAGGCGGCCCTCGCTGTAATAGGCCTGGCTGATGTAGTGAACGTAGCGCTCGTCCTCTTCGATGAAGCCGACGACCAGGTCCATGTGCCGGTCGGCGGCGGCGCCGGCCAGACTCAGCAGCGGCAGCGCGTCGCAGCGCATCGCCACGTCGTCCATCAGGTCTTGCAGGTAATAGCCGGTCAGGCTCGCTTCGGGGAAGACGAGCAGATCGACGCCGCGCGTGGCGGCTTGCTCGATATACTCGTAGTGCTTCGCCAGGTTGCGCTCGACATCGCCCAGGGTCGGGTTGATCTGCGCCAGGCCGATGGTGTATGGCACCGCCGGCGCGGCGCTGTGCGCGTCGGGCGCGGCCGCTCGCCCGGATTCATACAGATTGCTCATACTACCTCCCGCTATCCGGCCGCCGGATTAGTCGTCCAATATGGGGTTCGGATAGGCGGCCAGGCCGGTTTCAAACCGGCCCCTACACCGAGACATTAAGGTGGCCGCCGACGCCCACGGTGGCGAGGCGGCCTTGCCTGTTACCGGGTGTACGCGCGGCCTTTCCAGGTCACGCCTTCGCCGCTGATCAGCCGGCGCAGGCTGTCGAGCAGGATCAAGGTGAAGAGGAAGATGCCCACCGGGAAGGTGACGGCCCAGCCGACCGGCAACTCCAGCAGTTGATCGACGCGCCGCTTCATGGCGATCAGCGCGGCGACCTGGATGCCGCTGAGCGCGAGATCCGGCCCGGCGGCGCCCCGGCGCAGCGCGGCCAGCAGATAACGGGCGAACAGGGCAAAGGGCAAGATGCCGCCGATGACCAGGCTGCCCAGTTGCATCACGCCCATCACCGGCTGCTTGCGCATCGACAGCAGCACGTTCTTGCGCCAGCCCTCCCAGACCTCTCCGAGATTCTGGTACATGCGCACGCGCATCAGATCCTGCCCGTTGGTCAGCCAGAGCCGGTAGCCGCTGCGCTTAATCAGCTTGCCGAACTCCAGGTCCTCGCCGATGGCGTCGCGCACGGTGTCGATACCGCCCACCGCGTCGTAGACCGCCCGGCGCACGAGGATATACTGGCCGTTGGCGATGGCGGTGGGGTTGCGCGGGTCGTTCACGAAGACCGGGTGGTAGAACGTCGAGATGCCCAGGACGACGACGGGCATGATCAGGCGTTCGCCGGGGCTCGCCAGCACCATGCATGGCGCGAAGGTGAACAGGTCGGCGCCGCGCTCGACGGCGTCGTAGATGGCCGAGGCCAGGGCCACCGGCTCATGCATCGTATCGGCGTCGGTGAACAGCAGCCACTCCCCGCGGGCGACGGCGGCGCCCTGGTGCATCGCCCAGGGCTTGCCCTTCCAGCCCGCCGGCAGCGGTTGCCCGGCGACCACGCGCAGTTGGGGGTCGGCGGCGAACTCGGCCAGGATGGCCGGTGTGCGATCCGTCGATTGGTCGTCCACGACGATGACCTCGTAGCGGTCCGCCGGGTAGGACTGGCCGAGCAGGCTGGGCAGCAGCGTGGGCAAATTGCGCTCTTCGTTGCGGCAGGGCACGATGATCGACACAAACGGCCAGGCGTCCAGACCCGGCGGAGGCGGATCGGCGTCCGGCCCGGCGGCATGTTTGATTGCGGGGTGCGGCGGCTGGCGGTAGGACATGCCCACGTTCACGCCCGCCGCGCCGGCCACCAGGGCCGTATAGCCCACCAGCCAGGGCGCGGGCGCCTTCGCCGATCTATGACGCTTCACTAGCCATCCTTCCTCGGTTCTTGTCGCTCTGATGTTATTGTCGCGCTGCGACCATTGTTACTCTAGGCGCACCGCAGAGTCCCGCCGCGTGCGCCGACAAGCACGTCTGCCGGCAACTAGCGCACGATGATCGTGAACTCGATGGCGCGCGACATCAGCCCGCAGGGCGGGTTCGACTTGAGGCACGGCGGGTCGCCG
>CBJNAR010000650.1:0-3353 GCA_966434075.1 uncultured bacterium | reverse complement strand
GACAGCGACATCGACGGGCTGGTCTTTGTCGGTGGCACCGCTGCCGGGCGCAAGATTGCCGCCGCCGCGGGCGCGCGCCTGCTGCCGGGGACGATGGGACTGAGCGGCAACAACGCTATGATCGTGCTCGAAGACGCCGACCTGCAAATGGCGGCGCGGGCGGCCATCTGGGGCGGCTTTGTCACCAGCGGCCAGGTCTGCGGGCGGGCCGGGCGCGTGCTGGTGGCCGCGCCGATGGCCGAACGTTTCCTGGCCGCCGTCACCCGCGAAGCCGAGCGGGTGCGGCACGCCGCGCAGGTGGCCGAGGGCGTGGACATGGGACCGCTGACCACCGCAGTGAGCCTGGCCCACGTGCGCCGGGCCGTCGGAGAAGCGCTGGAGGACGGCGCGCGCCTGGTGGCCGGGAGCCTGCCGGTGCCCGGTAGCACCTCCGGCCCCGCGCTCTACCCGCCGACGGTGCTGGCCGATGTCACGCCCGGCATGCGCGTGATGCGCGAGGAGATCTTCGGCCCGGTGGTCTGCGTGTATGCCGTGGCCGATGCCGATGAGGCGGTGCGCGTGGCGAACGATTCACCCTACAGCCTGACGGCCAGCGTCTGGAGCCGCGACCGGCGGCGGGCCTGGCGCGTCGCGCGGCGGGTCCACGCCGGGTCGGTGCTGATCAATGAGCATCTGGCCCCCGCGCTGGCCGCGGAAAGCCCCTGGGGCGGCATGGGCGGCGCCAGCGGCTACGGACGGATCGGCGGGCCGCTGGGCCTGCTCAGCCTCACCAACCCCAAATACATCAGCTACGACCGGCTGCCGGTGCGCCGCTATCCGTGGTGGTTCCCCTACACGCCGGGCACGCACCAACTGGGCCGCACGCTGGTCGCCCTGCTCTATGGCCGCACCCTGGGCATCCGCCTCGCCGCCCTCGGCACCCTGCTCGCGGACCTGCCGGACCTCGTGCACATGTTCTGGGGCTAACCGCCGGCTACAGCCATCTTGATCTGTAGGGGCCGGTTTCCAACCGGCCCGTCGCCTATTTCACGCTGTAGGGGCCGGTTTGAAACCGGCCTGCCGCTCAGCAGAATCTGTAGGACCGGCTACTAGCCACCAGCCTATTGCATAGTCATAGGAGTTCTCCGTGAAAGGAATCCAACCTGCAAACCGCCGCTTTTTCATAACCAGCTTTGCTCTAATCACTACCGGATTCATCATCTGGCTGATAGGGCACTTCGCGGGATTCGACATAGTCACCGGGTTAGGTCTGATCATTGGTATCGGTGGTTTGATCCTTAACGCAGTAATGGTCGCCAGGTCCGCCCGCATCCTGAAGTAGAAACTCGAATTAGGTTAGTAACGGAGCATCCTGATTCTGCTGGGCGGCAGGCCGGTTTCAAACCGGCCCCTACACGCAAAATGGAGCCAGGCCGTTTGAAGCCGACCCCTACATCGCAAAGTCATCATGGCCGACTACTAGAACCGCCGTCGCGCTCACGGTGGCGAAGCGGCGGTAGCGAGGCAGCGATTCGTTTTGGTATAATACCATGTTATCTGCCTGAAACAGGCTTGCTAATTGATGGATTGGGCCGCGCTGGCCGCGGCCCCAGCACAGGAGCAACACCAGCACTTTATGCCCAAGAACAAAGGCTATTCGCAACCGGCAAGCAAGCAAAGCGCCAACCGTACCGCAGGGGTGGTCCGCGAACGGCTGGCCCAGGAAACCGGCACCATCCGCAAGGACTGGGGCGGGCGCATCCGCGTGGGCCTCGTCTTCCCCAACACCTATTATATCGGCATGTCGAGTCTCGGCTTCCAGACGATCTACCGGCTGTTCAACGAAGCCCCGGATGTCGTCTGCGAGCGCGCCTTCCTGCCGGACAGCGACGGCCAATTCGAGATGCCGCGTAACCGGCCCGACCTGGCGCCGCTCACCCTGGAGTCGGGCCGCCCGCTGCGCGAGTTCGACGTGGTCGCCTTCTCGGTCAGCTTTGAGTTGGACTACTTCCACATGGTGCAGATCCTGCGCGCTGCCGGGATCCCCCTGCTGGCGCGTGACCGCACCGACGACGACCCGATTGTCATCGCCGGGGGCGCCTGCATCATCGACAACCCGGAACCGGTGGCCGATTTCCTCGACATCGCCTTTGTCGGCGAGGGCGAGGCCCAGGTGCCCGACTTTATCGACGTGCTGCGCGCCGAATTGGAGCATGGCCGGGACGCCGTGCTGAAGGGCGCGGCCCGCCACCAGGGCATGTATGTCCCGGCCTTCTACGAGGCGAGCTACCAGCCCGATGGGCTGTTTGCCGGGATCATGCCCAATGCGAACCACCCGGCGCCGGAGGCCGCGTTGCCCGTCCGCAAGCAGCGCGTGCGCAACCTGGCCGAGTTCCAGACCTCATCGGTCATTCTCACCCAGAACACCGAGTTCGGCAGCAGCTACCTGCTGGAGACGGCGCGCGGCTGTGCCCGCGGCTGTCGCTTCTGCCTGGCCTCCTACGGCTTCATGCCGCAGCGCGAGCGCAAGCTGGAAGACCTGGTCGAGCAGGCGCGCTACGGCTTGCAGTTCCGCGACAAGATCGGGCTGATGGGGCCGTCGGTCTCCGACTACCATGCTATCGACGAACTGGTGACGGCGATCCGCGAGATGGGCGGCAAAGTATCGCTCGCCTCGATGCGCGCCGACAGCATCTCCCCCGCCATCCTGGAGGCGCTGATCGGCGGCGGCGCGCGCACGATCACCTTCGCCCCCGAAGGCGGCTCGCAGCGCATGCGCGATGTGATCAACAAGAACCTGAACGAGGACCAGATCCTGGCCTGCGCCGAGTTGATCGGGCGCATGGGCGGCCAGGCGATCAAGCTCTACTACATGTGCGGCCTGCCCGGCGAAACCGAGGAGGACGTGCAGGGCATCGTGGACCTGACGCTCAAGGTCAAGGACCGCCTGAACCGCTACGCGCCGGGCGGCGAGGTGCAGGGCAGCGTCACGCCCCACGTGCCGAAGAGCCACACGCCGTTCCAGTGGGCGCAGATGTACCCGCTCGACGTGATCGAGGAGCGGGTCAACTTCCTGCGCAAGGCGCTGCGCAGCAAGGGTGTGGTCTTCAAGATCGACAGCCCCAAGTGGCTGCGCGTGCAGGGCGTGCTGGCCCGCGGCGACCGCCGCCTCAGCGCCGTCCTGGCCGCCATGGAGGGCATGAGCCACGCCGACTGGAAGCGTGCCATGGACGAGGCCGACCTCAGTGAGGACTTCTACGCCCGCGAACGCCCGCTGGACGAACTGTTCCCCTGGTCGCACATCGAGGAAGGCGTGTCGGCCCGCGCCCTGGGCCAGCAATGGCAGCGCGCCACCAGCGAGGTCCCCGGCTACG
>CBJNAR010000649.1:0-3363 GCA_966434075.1 uncultured bacterium | reverse complement strand
CCTCAAACAATCAAGTTTCAGATTTGCCACGCACGGCAATGGAGCGACCTAGCCATCGAGCGCAGCACCCCAGCCTTGCTGGGACTCTACAGTCTGGTGGCGTTGTTCGCGCAAGCGCTACATCCGGACGGCAAGATCCCCCCAGCACAGACAGCCTGGTATCCCAAGAGCAGCGCGACATTCAGCGACGTGCTGATGGCGGTGCGGTGGGCGTTATGGAACAACTTTGATTATTTGACAAGCCCGGATGACCCGCATGTCAAATTAATCCCCCAGGCTGAACTGGCGCGGCTCGCCTACGCCGTCTGTTGCTAGGGCATTGTTGCGCCTCGTTCGCTTGTTAATGTACAAAGTCGAGCTAAGCATGCCCGAACGGTCCATCGCCCCGGTCTTTTTGACCCTCTTGCGTGGCACTGTCTTCAGGCCGGTCGGCGCGCACGCGATTGACCGGGCCGAGAACAGCATCTTTTTCGGCCCGGTGCAAGTCGCTCACCGCCGCCAGGGTTGCATGCGCCTCCGCTATGCCCCGCCTGGCTCGCGCACCCCGAACCGCTACCACTGCCAGCCCGGCGGCGTGACTACCGGCCTCGACGGCGAGGACCGCACCCAGGCGGAGTTGCGGGTCCGCCCCCAGTTTGCCAGCATGCGCTACGGCAGCGCCGATTACTGCCGCCTGCTCGACTCCTGCGCCGACGAGATCCGCCGGGGCGCGGACGATGAGGCGGCAATGGGCGTGTTCCATGGGCGGCGCTCAGTCCCGCCGATCTATCCGATCAGGGGCGGCGCACGCGCTTGCGCACCTCCGTGCGGATCGTGGATAGGATCCCAATAGTCACTGTGAGGAGCAGCAGGATTCCCACCAACAGGTAGACCCAGGCCAGCACATTATCCCCCGCGCTGAAGCGACCCAGCGCCGCCGCGACCAGGTTGGCGACGACCACCACCTGGCAGCCTCCCACCAGCACGATGACTAACGCCCATCGGCCGGCATACCGCAGCGTCCGTCCCATCTGGGCCCGGTCGCGCTGGCCCGCCGTTGGTCGGGGGGGCACGGCAAGCGCCAGCAGCCGCGGATTGCCGGGCTGGCGTTGCTGGGCCGCCGCGACGAGATCGGCTAACTTGCCCTGCGCTTCGGCCCAGTGGATCAGGTCAAAGACTCGTTCCTGCATGGTGGGGGCGGCGGTAATCGCCGGCAGGTTCGTCCCGAGGGCCGATTGCACCAACTCGGCGAGATCGGTCTCCGTGGGATAGGCGTGGATGAGCGCGGTGTAGAGCTGCCAAAACTGTGTGCCTTCCATCGACCTGACCTCCCAACAATATGCCGGCCGCGCTGCGGGGGGACAGGAACAGCGCCATGCGGACGGGCGACCGTCCCCGCGTCATCATTGTAGCAGGTTTACCCCGAGGCAGCACTTCCGCGCCCGCCGCAGGGTGCGGGCAGAGTACGGGGACGTATGTGGGGACGCAATATCGGCAAGTGCGAACGTGGCGGGGCGGCAAGGAGTCTGCCTCCGTGCTACCCGGTCCCCGCGCGTGGGCCGAACTATAGGTCTTGTAGTATAGGCGTGGAGGCGCACAAGCCGGGTCGTCATGGCCCGCTGCGCAACAACCGGGCAATCCGGCGTGCCGCCAGCAGGCCATAGAGTCCAGCCCGCGCCGAAATCGTCACCTGGCCGATCAGATCCAGCACCACGTGGCGCATCCCGGCGGCGCCGAACGCGTGGAGCTTGGCCGCGATCTGCTCTGGGGTGCCGTAGAGATAGCCGTAGCCGCGCAGGGCGGGCGGGACCGTGGCTAGCCCGCGCTCACAGGTGGCGCGATCATAGCGGTTGGGTAGGAAGTCCAGCAGCAGATCGTGATAGTCTTCGCCAAAGGGGTGGGCCACGCCGAACTGGCGCCACGCCGCGGCGGAGGCGTACATGCCGCCCAGGCGGCCCGTGGTCGAGTTGCGCAGGGCCGCCACGCCCCGCACCGTGGGCGCCACCAGCACTGCCTGGTAGAGCGCCGGGGTAATGGCGGCGGGATTGCGACCGGCGGCGCGGGCCGCGTCGCGCACAACCTGCAGCTTGGCGGCGTACTCCTGCGGCGAGGCGATGAGGGCCGGATACCAACCATCGCCGTACAGCCCGGTCAGCCGCAGCATGCGCGGTCCGCGCGCGGCAATCCAGATGCGGGGCGTCTTGCCCGCCGGGGCGCGCAGATCCAGCGCGGCGTCCGCAAGGTGGTAATGGCGGCCATGGAAGGTGATCGGTCCTTCATGGGGGGCCAGGCAGGCGCGGATGATCTGCAGGGCCTCTTCCAGGCGGCCCACCGGGGTGGTGAAGTCCAGGCCGTAGGGTTCGACATTGAGGCGTTCGCCTGCACCCAGGCCGAGGATCGGGGCGTGGTGGGTGAGGTGGGCCAGGGTGAGGATGGCCTGGGCGAGCAGCACCGGGTGACGACGGGTGGGGTCGGTGACGCCGACGCCCAGGTGCAGACGCCCGGCGCGGCGGGCGAGGTCGCCCAGGAGCACCGACCAGTCGAGGAAGATGTGGGCACTGGGGGCCTGGGTGGCAGCCCAGGTGAACTGGGGATCCCAGAGCGCGGTGGGGACGAAGTTCTGTAGGCTATCGGAGACCAGGCAGGAATCACAGCCGATGAGGCGGGCCCAGTAGACGAGGGCGCGCATCAGCGCGAGGGGCGGGGCGGCGGAGAGTTGCAGGCCGAGCCTGAACGGCGGCGCCGGGGGCGGCGTAGCGGGCATAGCAGTATCTTCCCTATGGGCAGGGCGGGCCGGGTGGAAGGCGCGAGCACCCGGCCCGTGACCCCGCGCAATCCAAGCTACGGCGCCGCAGGGGCGCACAGGCCGGAAGGAAGGGCGGGCGTGGTGCTATTATAGCAGATGTTACACATGAGTAAGCGCGTCGGCCGGTGGGGCGTTTGTCAGCCGGCGCGGATTGCAAGCCAGTGGTCCCTGGCGACGGGGAGGAGAAGACGACCGCCAGGGTGGCGGGCGCTGGCCGGGCGCCGCTTTCCTGGCGCGAGCGGCGCCTACCGGGCGGGGCGGGAGTCGTCGTCCCCCGTCCCACTCTGCCAGGGCTAGTTCGGCAAGGCGGCCCGTGCGTCTTTCCCGCGTAGCAGCCAGATCAGCAGCCAGAGACTCCCGGCTAGGAACAGGACGATGGTCAGCAGCGTGGGCAGGCTGTTCGCGGGGGAGAAGCCCTCTGCGCTGACGACCCAGCCCTGGACCCAGTAGGCCAGGCCACACAGCCCCAGCACCGCGCCCAGGCCCCGCGGCACCCGCCCCGTCCCCATAATGGCCCCGGCGTACAGCAGCAGCGCCAGGCCCAGCACGAAGGCGTGGTAGCCCCGCGCCGCCCACTC
>CBJNAR010000648.1:0-3363 GCA_966434075.1 uncultured bacterium | reverse complement strand
CACCTTCCTCCCGGTCTCCGGGCCAATCTCGACTCATAATCTCCCATCTCCCTGAGTGGCGGCAAGGGACACGCCACAGATAATACCCGGCTTGTGTCAGTGGAACCTACGGCAGCCGGGGGTAGCAGTACGCTCATTATAAGAACTGGCGCCCGCCCTGTCAACTTGGCACGGCGGCCATCCGGCGGTAAATTGCCCGACGACAGCACCACGAGCGCCCGGCTCAGGCCCTTTCGGCCAGGTCGCCTGCTGTCCGGCCCGGCGCCGGGCAACCGCGGCACAGGATCTGCAGGGAGGCTGCCCATTGCCGGGGCGCCCACGACCCCGCTTTCTGCTGTATTTCGGGGCCTTTTGCTATTGACACATATGCGGCAAAGATATACTATATTCACCATTATGCAACAGACATCGCCAACGGCGACGACAATCAAAGCCGTGATCTTCGACTGGGGCGGCGTGCTTGAAGCGCTGCCCGATGCGACGGCTTTCGCCGAATGGGAAACCCGCCTGGGCCTGGCCCCCGCCAGCTTGCACACGATCCTCTGGGGGCCGGTCTGGGAGCAGGTCGAGCAGGGCGCGGCCACCGTCGCCGACTACGAGGCCGAGGTGTGCCGGCAATGTGGCTTCACGGACCGCGCGCAGCTCGAAGCCTTCTATAGCGGCTTCTACCCGCAACGCCTCCACGACGAGATGCTGGCCGCCCTCCACGCCCTGCGCCGCCGGTATCGCGTCGCCTTGCTCACCAACGCCTTCCAGGGCCAGGATCAGCACATCGAGCAGTTGACCGGGGTGCATCCCACGCAACTGGTGGACCATTATGTCAACTCGTCGGATGTCGGGCTGCGCAAGCCAATGCCCGCCATCTTCGACCTGACCCTGCAACGCCTGGGCGTGCAGCCTGCCGAAGCCGTCTTCATCGACGATAATCCTGCCAATATCGCCGCGGCGCGCGCCGCAGGCTTACAGGCCATCCCATTTGAAACACCCGCACAGGCCCTGGCAGCCCTGGAGATGCTGCTGGGCCACCCGATCCACCCAACCGTCGAGTAACCAGCACCGGGCGACCAGGCACGCATTCAGGCTAACACTTCCTTAACATGGCGGTAAATTGGCGCGAGTAGCATCGTATTGCCGGCGATCGCCTACTCGCCAGTGCAACGCGGCCACGTTGCAACAGCACAAGGAGGGTGTTCCATGCGCAAGGCTCGACAGGTCATATCGCTTCTCGGTCTCGCGGCGGTCGTTGCCACCGCCGGCTATTCCCCAGGGGCCGCGGCAGCCGGTCCCACGGACAAGATCAATCACGTCATCGTGATCTTCCAGGAGAACTGGAGCTTCGACGGCCTCTACGGCAGCTTCCCCGGCGCCAACGGCATCGCCAACGCCGGCGCCGCCGCGACCCAGGTGGACAAGAACGGCGTGCCCTACACTGTATTGCCCCAGCCGATCGACACGACGAAGAAACCGCCCGCGCCCGACCCGCGTTTCCCGGCCGACCTGCCCAACGGCCCGTTTGATGTCTCCAAGTATGTCCCGCCCGACCAGAAGACCGGCGACCTGGTCCACCGCTGGTTCCAGGAGCAGTATCAGATCGACGGCGGCAAGATGGACAAGTTCGTCGCCTGGTCGGATGCCGCGGGCCTGGCGATCAGCCACTATGACGCCACCAACATGCCGGAGGGCCTGCTGGCCCAGCAGTATGTCATGGCCGATAACGACTTCCACGCCGCCTTCGGCGGGTCCTTCCTGAACCACCAGTGGCTGATCTGCGCCTGCACGCCCGTCTGGCCCAACGCGCCGGCTTCGCAGATGGCCCAGGTGGACGCCAACGGCGTGATGGTTAAGGACGGCAACGTCCTGCCCGACGGCTCGGTCGTCAACACCTCGTTCACCATCAACAGCCCGCACCCGGCCAACATCACCAACACGATGAACCTGGTGCCCGAGCAGACCGCCCCGACCATCGGCGACCGGCTGAGCGACAAGGGCATCTCCTGGGCGTGGTACTCCGGCGGCTGGAACGATGCCATCGCCGGGCACCCCGACCCGCTGTTCCAGTACCACCACCAGCCGCTCGCCTACTTCGCCAACTACGCCGACGGCACGCCGGGCCGCGCCGCCCACCTCAAGGACGAGACCGACTTCATGCGCGCCCTGACCACCAACGACCTGCCCGCCGTCGCCTTCATCAAGCCGCTGGGGCCGGACAACGAGCACCCCGGCTATGCCAGCCTCCTGCAGGGCCAGCAGCACGTCGCCGACCTGGTCAAGGCCGTGCAAAACAGCCCCTACTGGGCCGACACCGCCATCATCATCACCTATGATGAGCACGGTGGCCGCTGGGACCACGTGGCCCCGCCGATCGTGGACAAGTGGGGGCCGGGCAGCCGTGTCCCGATGATCATCATCTCCCCCTTCGCCAAGAAGGGCTTCGTGGACCACACGCAGTACGACACGACCTCGATCCTGAAGTTCATCGAAGTGCGCTGGGACCTGGCGCCGCTGACCAGCCGCGACGCGAACGTGAACAACCTGACCAACGCCTTCGAGTTCCCGGCGACCACGCCGGGGATGCCGACGACCGGCCAGGGCAACACCTTCGATCTCTGGGTGCCGGTGGGCGCCGGGGTACTGCTGGCGCTGGCCGGGCTGGCGCTGCGCCGCCGGTCCACGGCGCGCCAATAACCCGCAAGCGCGAGCCGTAAAGCGAGAGGGGTGGGTCCCAGGACCTACCCCTCTGTCTATCCGCTGCGGTCGCCGCCCTGCGGTCCTTCCGGCTGGCGGGTTGGCCGCTACCGCTCCAGATAGCGCGGATAATCGATCTTGTGGACGCCGGGAATGGCCCGCAAGCGATCAACCAGCGCGATCAGGGCCGGCTCCGGGGTGCGGGGCAGAAACAACTGGATGCGGTCGCGATGCGGGGCATCCTCGCGCTCGGTCACCACCTGCAACACGCGCAGCCCGGCGGCCTCGACCTCAGTCATCACCGCCGCCAGCGAGGTCTCGCGCCGGTCGACCGTCAGAAAGATGCGCGGCGCGCGGCGCTTCGGAAAGAGCCGCCGTTCGAGCGGTTTGATGCCGGCCAGGATGACCAGGATAAGCACGGTGGCGCTGATGGCGGCAAAATAGAGGCCGCCGCCCACGGCCAGACCCACGGCGGCGACCGTCCAGACGCTGGCCGCCGTCGTCAGCCCGCGCACGGCCTCGCGCCGCAAGATAATCGTGCCCGCGCCAAGGAAGCCGACGCCGGACACCACCTGGGCGGCAATCCGCGACGGGTCCAGCCCGATGCCCGGCGTGCCCAGGATATCCGCGAAGCCGAAGGCCGACACCAGCATGAACAGGGTCGAACCCAAACAAACC
>CBJNAR010000647.1:0-3366 GCA_966434075.1 uncultured bacterium | reverse complement strand
GCGGCGCCGCAGATCGTGGCGATCTACCCCAACGTCAAGTTCATTATCGCCGGCGGCGGCGACTTCCGCTTCGACCTGGCGAACCGGGCGCGCGCCGCGGGCGTGGGCGACTGGTTTTTCTTCCCTGGCCGCATCTCCGACGACGACCGCGACCGGCTCTACAAGGTCGCCGATTGCGCCGTCTTCCCCAGCCTCTACGAGCCGTTCGGCATCGTCGCGTTGGAAGCGATGGCGGCGGGCTGCCCGGTGGTCGCCACGGACACCGGCGGGCTGTCGGAGGTGATCAACCTGCACGAGAACGGCCTGAAAGTCTACCCGAACGATCCCGGCTCGTTGGCCTGGGGGATCCTGCAAACGCTGGTGCATCCCGATTGGGCCAGGGCGCGCGCCGCCAATGCCCGCCGCGATGTCGATACCCTCTACAACTGGGACCGCATCGCCAAGATGACCAAGGCCGTCTACGAGCGGGTGGTCAGCGAGGCCCGCGCCGGCGATTGGGCCTACCACACCCAGCCCGTCCAGCAGGGAGCCGAGCCGGTGGAGCCGGTCACACCGCTGGTTTAACTAGTCAGGAGACAACCTGTGCTGCTATCCGACAAGCGTATCCTGGAAGAGATGGACAAAGGCAACGTCATTATCGAGCCGTTCGAGCGCCGCCAGCTTGGCACCAACTCGTATGATGTGCGCCTAGGCCAGTGGTACTTTCTGCCCAACCACAACATGGTCACCGTCAGCTTCTTCGACGCCGAGCAATCCCGCGATTTCTGGGGCGAGCCGCAACGTGCCCATGACGGCATGATCGCCATCCGCCCCGGCGACACCATCCTGGCCCACACCGAGGAGATCATCGGCGGGCAGAACGGCTTCACCACGTCGATGCGGGCGCGCAGCAGCATCGGGCGCAGTTGCCTGTCCGTCTGCAAATGCGCGGGCGTTGGCGACGTGGGCTACATCTCGCACTGGACCATGGAGATCACCAACCACAGCCACGCCATGGTGCTGCTGCCGGTGGGCCTGCGCGTGGCGCAGATCCTCTTCTACGAGGTGGGCGAAACCCTGGGCGAGTACAAAGGCAAGTACGGCGTGCGCGACGGCTGGACGCCGCAGGATATGTTGCCCAAGCTCTACCGCGATTGGGACCTGGATCGGCTGGGCAAGGCACGGCTGCAACTAGTAGGCGAGGACGGATGGCGTTAAGGTGCGAAGCCGGGCTGGTGTATTGCCGGGAAGTGGCTGACGGCCTGTGCAGCATCTGCGAGCGCCCGTTCTGCGCACGCCACGGCAATCTGGCCGGCCCCTACTGCCAGCGCTGTAAGCGCGCCTTCGTCGAGCGGCAACGCGCCGTCGAGGCCGCCGCCGCCGAGGCCACGCGGCGCGAGATGGCGGCCCAGCATAACAGCGACGGCCAGTGCGGGTGGATCGCCTGCACCGGGCCGTTGCTGGCGCTGTGCCAGCATTGTGGCCTGCAATACTGCTCGCAGCACAGCAACCGCTACCGCTATAGCTATCGCTACCAGACGCGGCGCGGCGTCGAACGGCGGCACGCCACGATCATACTCTGCGATGCCTGCAAACCGGCCCTCAAGGAATACAAACGAGAGAAAACCTGGCTCGAAGTGTGATCCCGCCCCGGCAAGCGCCTGGGGCGTGTCGCGATCCGAGATCTGATATATGACCGAGCGACGCCAGACCCGCGTCACCATGACCCCGCGCCTGCAGGCCCGCCTGACCGTGCTGGTCGAGCGGCTGCATCTCACCGGGCTGCCGGTGGAGCGCGTGAACGAGGTCGCGGCAGCCCTCGACGAGGTCATTACCCAGATCGGGGCGGCGGAGCACGGCGTCCACGGGCGCGAGTGGGTGGTCGCCCTGCGCACGGCGCAGAACGTGGCGCCGCTGCTGCGCGACACCTGCGACCTCGCGCGCAGCCTCGGCCCCGCCCCCGACGAACCTCAGATGCACCGGCACCCGGTGCAAACCACGCAAGCCCTCTGGATCTGGTTGATCACGCAGGCCGAGCTCTACTGCAAACTCCAGCTTGTCCATATGGGCCTGGCCCTGCGCGACCCCGGCGACGAGGACGACGACGACGACACCGAGATGTTCGATTTCACCGGCCACCTGGGCGAGGAACTGGTCCGCCAGATCGGGCTATCCGAAGGCGTGGTGCTGGACGTGTGGCGGCGCGACCGCTACCGGCTGTACCGCATCCTCTTCAGCAACTATAGCCGGCTCCGCGCCTACACCGCCGCCCGCGGCTGGGCCGAGGAAACCGACGCGCTCGACTACATGCGGCAGCGGGCGCGGATGCATGGCCTGCACTACTACGTCTGGGGCCGTGACGGCAGCCGGGACGGGGTGAAGCCGCCCGCGCGCCCGCTCTGGGACCGCTCGGCGGTGCTGGGCCGCCTGCTGCTCGACCGGTTCTACTGGCTCACCGCCGGGTTCGGCTACCGCCCGCTGCGCGCGGTGCTGATCAACAGCGTGGTCGTCACGGCCTTCGCCTATATCTACTGGCAGTTCCACCTGCTCTGTATCTTCTATGTGCAGGGCGGGCAGAACTCCGTGCCCCAATGCCAGGACGTGAGCTTCCTACAATCGCTCTACTTCAGCGCCCTGGCCTTCTTCCTCGCCGCGATGGGCGAGATCCTGCCCCGCCCGCTCTGGGGCCAGGCCCTGCTGGTCCTCGAAAGTATCTGGGGCTTCCTGAATGTCTCGGTCATCATCGCCGTCATCATCAACCGGCAGAGCGGCGAGTAACCCAGGCCCGCCAGTCTGGCGCCAACGCTGCGTGCCTGCCTCCGTGATCGTGTCATCATCGCATCATCGGCCATAACACCAGCCAACGGCGCTGATGCCCGACCGTAGCAGCGCGATTTATCGCGCTTGCCGTCCACCGCGGGTGTCTTCGTAGCAGCGCGATTTATCGCGCTTGCCGCCCTACCCCGCTCGCCTAGCGGTGCGTAGCACATCTCGCCTAGCCGGCAACCCGTTACCGGCGCGGGCACGGACTCTGACGGGAGCCAAGCCGGTTTCAAACCGGCCCCTACACCGCAAAATCAGGTGGCTTACTACCGTCCAGATGCCTGCCCGCCGCCCCGCTTACCGTGAGGCACTCTATCTGATCGCGCACTGCCTTTTCCATTTCGCCAGATCAAGAAAGCTTGAGCGAGCAAGCTACTATGCTAGTACACTTGTACGCTAATAGACCCACAGGCTAAGGTGTGATTCTATGAGTCTATCGGCATCTTAAAATAAAGCGGTGCCCACCTTCGCAATTGGGCAAAGGCGGGCACCGGTCCAGGGAACGGGGGCGGAAGCTACTTGTTCCCGCCGGCGCCGGCGGTGCAGTGGATCACCTGGGCGGCG
>CBJNAR010000646.1:0-3371 GCA_966434075.1 uncultured bacterium | reverse complement strand
TACGGCATCTACCCGCGGCTGTTGCAGCACATTCTGCGGCAGCAGGCGCTGCCGGTCGAACGGATGTGGATAATCTATGCTCCGGAGAACACGCCGTCGGGGGCGGGGATGCACAAAGCGGGCCTGCTGCCTGTCGGCCACCTCTCCTTTCGGAGCGACGGGACAGTCGAATTAGCCGCCAGCGGCGCGCCGCAACGCGCGCAGGTCGGGGCGGACCTGCTCGGCGTGCCGATCAGCGAGAGCGTGCTGGCGCCCTGTTGGGCTTGTGGCCGCGTGACATCCCCGCCTGCCACGCACGTGGACGCCACAGGCTGCTGGCCCCCGCGGCCGTCGACGGCCACACGCTGTACCTGCGCCGTGGAACTGCAACCGGCCAAAACGATCGCCACCGCCGGCGCGGAAAATCAATAGTCGCGGGCTCCGCCGGCCATTGCTTACCATACTCACGGAGTAGGTAAGGATGGCCGGCGCTAATGCGTTGTTCCCTGTTGCAGGTCGGTGACTGATGGTGCTCCCGCTGGCCTGCGCATCCGCGGCGCTAGACCCCTAGACGCTCCAGGACGCGCTGCACAAACCAGATGATCATCGGCACGAAAAAGGCCACGCCGAAGCCGGCCACTGTCTCCGTCCGCCAGGGCCAGGTGCGCAGCTTGTCGATCATACCTTGTTCGGTCACCAGTCCGTCGAGCACGGCCTTCAACGCGGCGAATTCGGTCAGATCGCCGGTATCCGCCCGCCGGTGCAGCGTGGCAATGGTGGCTTTGATTCGCCGCCCGGCCTCGTCGTGGAGTTGCTGCTTCTCCCGCTCAAGGCGTTGGTGCGCACCGACGAGCGGCCAGAGGAACGTGACAACCATGATGACGCCCAGGAACACGGTCTGGATGATGTCGGATGCAGTGGTGCCGAGTATGGATAACGTGTTGGCCTGGAACCAGATGTAGGTCGGTATCCCAATGGCGACCGCCGTGCGGGCCGTCAGACCCGACAACGCGTAGAGGGGACCCGGCTCAAAGAGGTCGATGCGCGCGTACTGTGTGTAGATCGTGTTGACCATCCGCAGTTGGTGGAGCGTATGATAGACCGCCACGCCGACCAGCACATAGATCCCGAGGTTGGAGACGATGGCCAGCCCAATCCCGGCCGGGGACATGACTCTGGGCGCCTGGGCGTCGGTGGTCATAGCGTTCAGCCAGAGGGCAACAAAGGTATAGGCGCCGCCCAGACACGCCGCGATCCACGTGGGGCGGGCCGGCAACGTGGTCAAATGATAGACGAGCCGGTGGTACCCGGCGTCATCCACCGTCAGGACCGGGCGAAACCGGGCCAGCGCTGTCGCGGCCACGTGATCGAGGTAGTGGATCAGCCCGAGGAGGTAGGCATAGGTCAGGCCATTTAGCAAACTATAGAAAACGAGGACGGTTGGGGACAGCGGCACGATCCGCCAAGGGACGGGCGACAGGACCACGGCCAGATAGGTCAGCGCCAGGCCCAGGCCCAGCGCCAGGTAGAAGACCCCGGCCGGCAGCGGCAGCCGGCGCACCCAATCCGTCAGCCTGTCGACCCAACTGGGCGGGTAGGGCCGGCCATTCCCCACGGCTGCTCCGGTTGCGCGCGGGGACAATGAGGGCCGGTCGGGGGCTCCCCCAGCGGTTGGATCGAAGTCGTCGGGCAGGTCACCGGGTGCGCGAGAGAAAGCAGTGCCCACAGCCTCACCTCCTGCGGACGATAGCTGGTCTTATTATAGCACATCACCGTCCGTCGACTTCGCCGGCCAGTGACTGCCGCCGGGCGGCCCCAGATGGATTAGGATCGGATCGATGTCTATGGTGATCATTACCTTCCCCCCGTGTAGTCTCGGCCCAGAGCATACTGCCCACCGGCCCGCGGCACCCCACCGCCCAGGAACCATTGTCGCAAGGGAAGCGGAAGGCTAGCTGGTAATGGTCTGGGCGTTAGTTGAATCAATCTGGCGTTTGTCCGCGGGGCCAGATCCCTCAGCAGCCATGCAGCAGGGATTCAGGACGAGTTCAGCTTAGAAGGGTATCCTGACACCAAGATGTGGTTAATCAGAAGCCGTGGCGCCTAGTCGTCAAGGAGGTCGTGCAGATGGATGGAAGCTGGACTGAAGTCCCTACCAGCCGGAAGTTCGCGACGTTATCAGTGTTCGCCGCCGCAATCGGCATTGGAGCACTCGTCCTCGGATTAGTGGTGTGGCAAGCCGCACAGTCCCGGCCGGCGCAACGGGCCACCAGCCATCCCGCCTTAGTCGCGTTGAGTTCCGGCACACGGACCAGCGACGCCGGTGGCGTGACGGTCGAGGTCGACTGGCTGGGGGTGAGTGCGGGGTTGGTCTTTCGCGTGAGCATGAACACGCACTCGGTCGGGCTCGACGGATACGATTTGCGCCAACTCGCGGTGCTGCGGGTCAACGGGACGCAGGAGGTCACGCCGGTTAGCTGGGATGCGCCGCTGGGCGGCCATCATCGCAGCGGCACCCTGGTGTTTCCCGCGACGGCTGCGGACGGTAACCTGAACGACGGCGGCGCCCGGATCGCCTACTTCTCTCTGACCACGGGTGCCCACCAGTCCTCAACTTGCGAGTGCA
This sequence comes from uncultured bacterium, assembly GCA_966434075.1. GTDB lineage: Bacteria > Chloroflexota > Chloroflexia > QHBQ01 > JAICKM01 > JAICKM01. The sequence continues at coordinate 766 of CBJNAR010000646.1, read as the reverse complement.
GGTAGCGCCGCGCCATTGTCCGGCATGACGGCTATTTGCAGCAGGTTCGTCGGGTCTTTTGCAGAGTCAGGAAGAGCATCCGGTGCGCCGGCAGGATCCAAGCAGGGTTGGACGGCCGCGGGCAGGTGGCCCACTACTACCGACTTCCCGAAGTAAGTAGCTAAGTCACTGGCGGGGATGGTACTCTCTTAGGCCAACCGGGAGGTGTAAGGAGTTATCGGATTGGAACGGTCGTGCAGTCCAGGGCAACCTACTTCAAGTTCCGTAGTTCCACACGCCTGTAAGGGCGCGGCTCACTGGCAGCCAGCCTGGCCCAATCTCGGTAGCGGGCCGGCTCAATGAGGGCCTACTACTACCTAGCGACCCCGGCCCTCCGCGGCGCAGTCCCGCGGGCTTACTTCAATCTGCGGCCTGATCGCGGCTTTGTGCAGCGGCCCATGAGTCAGGGGTCGCCCAGCGAGACGAAGCGGCCGGCGCCTGCCGGTCCGTCTGGATACCGGAGGAAGGACGAGGAAATAGCCAGATGAGCCTACCATGAACGCTTGTGGCCTTAGCGCCGTGCAAGTCGCACACGAGGTAGGCGGCAGTATGGATCGGATGTTGACGGGCAATGAGTTGACACGTGAGGAAGCGATTTTTAGAGTTTGGCTACATTGGCGGCTACAAACACGATGCACACTTCTCATACGATTTCCGGCTACGCTAATGTTAGGCGTGTTTATGGTGAGCCCACTGGGATTCGAACCCAGGACCCCCTGATTAAAAG
>CBJNAR010000645.1:0-3386 GCA_966434075.1 uncultured bacterium | reverse complement strand
TGGCCTGGTCGCCCGCATCTGCATCGGGCTGCCCGGCGCCTGCGCCTCGCTCAACGACGATGCCGCGGATGCGATGTTCGGGCACATCATGGATGTCCACGGCGCGGTGGCGCTGTTGCAAAACCCCGACCAGCGCGCCGCCTGGCAGGATACGCTGCGCCGGTTGGCCGACCAGGCGGGCGTGCATGGGCTGGTGGCCGGACGCTGCTGCCGCATCTTGCTCGACGCCGAAGCGCTGTCCGCTGAGGACGTGGCCCGGCGGCTGGGGCTGGCCCTGTCGCGCGCGGCCAACCCGCCCGCCGCCGCGGCCTGGGTCGAGGGCTTCTTGCGCGGCAGCGGCCTGTTGCTCTTGCACGACGAGGCGCTCTGGCAGGTGCTCGACACCTGGGTGACGAACCTGCCCGCCGATACGTTCACGGCGCTGCTGCCGCTGTTGCGCCGCACTTTCGCCACCTTCCCCGCCGCCGAGCGCCGCAAGATGGGCGAGAAGGTGCGCAGCGGCCCCGCCCGCCCCGCCGTGGCGACGACCGCCGAGGACTTCGACGCCGCCCGCGCCGAGACGGTGTTGCCGCTGGTGGCCCGGCTGCTGGGCCTGACGCCCGCGGGTTGAACGGGTGTGGTATCCTGGGGAAGACGTGTCTTTGGCCTGCTGCGTGTGAATGGAGATGCCCCCTATGGCGGATAGTGCCCTGACGAAAAAGCTCGGCCTGAAGCCGGGCCGGCGCGCTCTGATCCTCAACGCCCCGGACGGCTACCGGGCCTTGCTCGATCCCTTGCCCCAAGGCGTGGACCTGACCACTACCCCGGACGGCACCTTCGACTTCGTGCAGTTGTTCGCGAAGAATAAAGCCGACCTGGCGGAATACGCCCCGGCGGCGATGGCGGCGGTCAAGCCGGGCGGGATGCTCTGGATCTCGTTTCCCAAGAAAACCTCGAAGATCCAGACCGACATCAGCCGCGATACCGGCTGGGACGTGATCCAGCAAGCGGGATGGCAAGGGGTCTTTCTGATCTCGGTGGACGATGTCTGGTCGGCCATGCGCTTCCGTCCGGTGAGCTAACAACCGCCGCGATTCCGTTTAGCGCCGCCGGGGGAGGATAGGACAGGTGGAGCTCGTGGAGCAGCGCCGGGGCGAGTTCGTCATCAGCACGGACCCGGCGCGACTGGACATCGACGCCATTCACGACTACCTGCGGCGCGCCTACTGGTCCGAGAACATCCCGCGGGCGGTGGTGGAGAAGGCCGTGGCGCACTCCCTCTGCTTCGGCGTTTACGCCGGCGAAAGGCTGGCCGGCTTTGCCCGCGTCATCAGCGATTACGCGACGTTCGCCTACATCTGCGACGTGTTTGTGCTGGAGGAGCACCGGGGCCAGGGCCTGGCAAAGTGGCTGATAACGACGATCCTGGCCCACCCCGAATTACAAGGCCTGCGCCGCTGGATGCTGGTCACGCGCGACGCGCACGCCCTCTACCGGCAGCACGGCTTTCAGCCCGCGCGCCGCCCCGAGAACGTCATGGAAATCACCCATCCAGGGATTTACAAGGAGACCTGATGCCGATTTACTTCTACCACCAGAACGAGAAGCCCTACGGCTGCTTCTCCAACTTCTCGCCGCACGGCTTCGATCTCGACGGCGCCTGGTGGCCGACCAGCGAGCACTACTTCCAGGCACAGAAGTTCGCCGGCACACCGCATGTCGAGACGGTGCGCCTGGCGCCCACGCCCATGGCCGCCGCCAACGTGGGCCGCGACCGCAGCCTGCCGCTGCGGGCCGACTGGGATCAGGTGAAGGACGATGTGATGCGCCGGGCCGTGTTGCAGAAGTTCACCGCCCACCCCAGCATCCGCGCCATCCTGCTCGGCACGGGCGACGAAACACTGATCGAAAAGACGACTTACGACTACTACTGGGGCATCGGCACCGAGGGCACCGGCAAGAACATGCTCGGCCAGATCCTGATGGAAGTACGCGAAACACTGCGCCAGCAGAGTGATCGGTAGAGGAGAGCGAGGCCGCCCATGACTCAGCATCCGGTACCCGGCACCCCGCAGGCAGACGAACGTTTGCGCCGCTGGCGGCTCATCCTGGGCGGTGGCGAGGCCGCCGACGGCATCGGCATTGGCCTGTCCGGCCAGGATGCCGGCATGGATGGCGCGTTGCAGGCGCTTTACGACTCCGACGGCAAGAACGTGGGCATGGGCCAGTCGCAGCCGAACATCGCCCGCTGGCTGGGCGACATCCGCAACTACTTCCCTACTTCGGTGGTTCAGGTGATGCAGCGCGACGCGCTGGAACGGCTGAACCTGCGCCAGATGCTCTTGCAGCCCGAATTGCTGGCCGCCGTCGAGCCCGATGTCCACCTGGTGGCCGACCTGCTGGCGCTCAAGAACCTGATGCCCGGCAAAACGCGCGAGACGGCGCGGCTGGTGGTGCGGCGCGTGGTGGAGGAAGTCGAGCGGCGGCTCGCCAACCCGCTGCGCCAGGCCGTGACCGGCAGCCTCAACCGCTCGATCCACAACCGCCGCCCGCGCCACAACGAGATCGACTGGCCGCGCACCATCCGCGCCAATCTGCGCCACTACCAGCCCGCCTACCGCACGGTCATCCCCGAGACGCGCATCGGCTACGGGCGTAAGCGGTCGGCCCTGCGCGACATCATCCTCTGCGTGGACCAGAGCGGGTCGATGGCCGCCTCTGTCGTCTACGCGGGCATCTTCGGCGCGGTGCTAGCCTCGCTGCCCGCCGTGCAGACGCGCATGGTCGTCTACGATACTGCCGTGGTCGATCTGACGGCCCAGCTTCAGGACCCCATCGAGCTATTGTTTGGGACACAGTTGGGCGGGGGCAACGACACGCCGCGCGCCCTGGATTACTGCCGCAGCCTCATCCGCCAGCCGCAAGACACGATCCTGGTGCTCATCACCGACCTCTACGAGGGGCACTTGAGCCAGGAGATGATCAAGCGGGCCGCCGGGCTGGTGGCGATGGGGGTGCAGGTGATCGTGCTGCTGGCGCTGAGCGACGAGGGGGCACCGCGCTTCGACCACGGCAACGCCGCGGCCATGACCGCGCTCGGCATCCCTACCTTCGCCTGCACGCCCGACCTCTTCCCCGACCTGATGGCCGCCGCGATCGAGCGACGGGACATCGGCCAATGGGCGGCGGCGCAGGGCATCGTCACGGCGCGCGGCCCGGAGCGCTGACGGTCCGGGCGGTGGGTTAGCGCTCCGCGCGCGCGACGACTTCGGCGGCGCGCGCCAGCAGCGCGGGGGAGGGCGGCTCCGGCTCGAACCAGTTCCAGGCGCGGACCAGCACCTCGTCGCGGCTCGCGAACACCGGGTCACCGGGGCGCAGCGCGGCGGCATCGGGCAGGGTGGCCGGAT
>CBJNAR010000644.1:0-3389 GCA_966434075.1 uncultured bacterium | reverse complement strand
GTTCTCAACCACGATCATGGTGCCGTCGTCCAGGTAGGCCACGCCCTGGTTGAGTTCCTTACCCTCCTGGATCACGCGCACGCGCATCTCCTCGCCGGGCAACACAGCGGGTTTCACCGAGTTGGCTAGCTCGTTGATGTTCAGCACGCGCACGCCCTGTAGCTCGGCGACGCGGTTCATATTGTAGTCATTGGTCACGACCGGGTAGTGGTACGTCCGCCCGATTTTGATCAGCTTGCCGTCCACGTCGTTCACATCGGTAGCGTCGATCTCGGAGATCTGGATGGGGATGACGGAGTCCTTTTGCAGCCGCTTGAGCATCTCCAGCCCGCGCCGCCCGCGGTTGCGCTTCAGCGTGTCGGGCGAGTCGGCGATGCGCTGGAGTTCGTTGAGCACAAAGCGCGGGATGAGCAGCACGCCGTCGAGGAAGCCGGTCTGGCTGATGTCGGCGATGCGCCCGTCGATGATGGCGCTGGTGTCGATCAAGATGTACTTCTCGGCGGCAGGTTCCTTTTCCGCCTCCGTCACGGGCGGATGGGCCAGGTGCACCGGGTTCATCCCGCCGAGGATGTCGAGGAATTCGGCCCGCCGCATCACCATGAGATAGATGCCGAGATAGCCGAAGACGATGGCCGCCGCCGAGGGCAGCAGGTGCCCCAGTTCGTTCGGCAACTGGCTGAGCGGGATGGAAAGCAGCGCGGCCACGACCAGGCCCAGGATCAGGCCAATGGCCGCGGCCAGGATGTCGGCGGCGGCGATGAGCTTCAGCCGCCGCCGTAGCCAACGCAACGGCACGCTGGTGATATAGGGGATGAGAATCAGGCCAAAGAAGGCGCCCGCCAGCGTAATGGCGAATTGCAGAGGCAATTCCACGCTGCCGCTGGCTTGTTGCAGGTAGCCGGCAATGCTCCACCCGATTGCGGCGCCCCCGAGCAGGCCGATCAGCCAGATGAACATCTTGCTATTCATTTCACGGCCTCCAGATAAGTGCGGACCCGCACAGCGGGTCGATCACCCCGGCGGCGCCGGCGAATAAGCAGGTGCCGGAACGATGCCGGGTGAGCAACAAAAACGGCGGCCCCTTGCTCAACAAGGGTCGCCGGGCACGCTGTTCTCCGCCTCAGACCGGCCGCGCCCCGCGGGCAGCGGGCAGGTCTAGGAACTGGTATGGCCGCCGGGTATCGACAACGGATGGCCGGCCTGGCCCACCCTCCCCGCAAAATAAAAGGCTGCAGCCGGAGGTCGCGCAGGCGCCGGGATAAGTAACGGAATGATTACGGCAACGATCATATAAAGGTTGGCCCCGTTGTCAGGCCCGGTCGCGCTTCCTCCTTTGTCTGCGACCGGACGGCGTTTGCTACCAGAGGGCGCGGGGGTGCCGGGCTTGCGCGATCAGCGGGTGCCTGGGCCGTCACCAGCCGCGGGATAATAGGCATGCCGGCGCCTCACCGCGCCTGTGCACTCCCGGCCATGATAGCAAATTTACCCGGCGGTGTCAATTTGGCCGCCGCGCCACCGCTGGTGAATTCACCGCGAAGAAACGAAGGACGCGAAGGTTATTAGTATAAGTCGTGTTCTGCGCGCTCGTCGCGCCTTCGCGGGATGGAATATGGGGTTGTGCTCAGATGGTAGAAACACCGCGCGCCGGCGGCGCTGCCGCGGATGCAACGTTGACGCTCGCCGGACGTAACAGTTATAATGGCACGGCTTAGTCAGGAAAGGAGACGGTCCGTGGCGGGTGAACTAAACCTGCGGGTTGCGCTGGCGCGCCCCCGCGTGCCGGTGCTGCCGAGCGAGCAACTGGTCTATGCGCTGGTCGAACTGCGGCCCGGCGAACAGGCGGTCGCCACGGTGCTGCCCCTCAATTTGAGCCTGGTGCTCGACCGCAGCGGCTCGATGCGCGGCGCCAAAATCGAGCGCTTGCGCGATGCCACCCAGGCGGTGCTGAACCTGTTACAGCCCCAGGATACGCTGTCCGTGGTGGCCTTCAACAACCGCACCCGCGTGCTGGCCCCCAGCCAGGAGCTGGCCGAGGCCAACCGCGGGCAGATCGAGGACGAGATCCGCCGCCTGCACGCCGACGGAGGCACCAACATGGCCCCGGCGATGGAGGCCGGGCTGAGCGAGCTGGCCCGGCGCATGAACGCCGGCGCGGGCGGCGCGGTCCACCGCATGGTCTTGCTGACCGACGGCATCACGGAGAAGGAGAAGCGCTGCCTGGACCAGGCCGGCGCCGCCGCCGAGGCGGGGGTGCCGATTGTCGCGCTGGGCATTGGCCGCGGCTGGAACGATAAGCTGATGCAGCAGATCGCCGAGCGCAGCGGCGGTACCGCCGATTATGTGCGCACCGCCGAGGAGATCCCGCGCCATTTCCAGCGCACCGTGCAGCAGATGCAGGCCGTGGCGCTGACCAACGCGCGGCTCGAAGTGCGCACCTCGCTGGCCGTGACCTGCCGCACCGTGTTCCGCGTACACCCGCTGATCGCTAAACTAGCGCCGAGCAGCACCGAGGAGCGGCGCACGGAGGTGCCGCTGGGCGAGATCGAGCAGGGCCACGGCCAGACGCTGCTGATCGAGTTCATCGTGCCCGCCCGCCCGCAGGGGTCCTACCGCATCGCGCAGGTTGGTGTGACCTATGACGTGCCGGGCCGGCAGATGTCGGGCCAGTTGGTGCGCCAGGATGTGTTGCTGGAATACAGCGCCGACCCGCACCTGGTGCCCGCGCCCGATCCCGGCGTGATGAACCTGGTCGAGAAAGTCACGGCCTTCAAACTCCAAACGTCCGCGCTAGCCGACCTGGAGTCGGGCAACGTCCCGGCGGCGACCAGCAAGCTGCAAAACGCCGTCACGCGCCTGCTCAGCCAGGGCGACACCGAACTGGCGGCGACGGTGCAGCAAGAGATCGCCAATCTGGAGAAAGGCCGGGCCATGACGCCCGAGGGGCGGAAAACCATCCGCTTCCGCAGCGGCCAGACGGTGCGCCTCGACAAGCCTTAGCGAGTGCTGAGTGCTGAGTGCTGAGTACGACGAGTGGTCAGTGGTCAGTGGTCAGTGGTCAGTGGCGGCTAGTGACGAGGGATCCGTGGGGCGTATACAGGGTAGGGGCGGTCCGGTGTGACCGCCCTGGCGGGGCGCGCTCGCGGCTGCCGGTAGCGGCGCGTGCTACGTGCGCTGTCACAAGGCGCTTGTCACTCTGAGCGGAGCGAAGAGTCTCGTTGTTGCGCCCGGCAGACGGAGATTCTTCGCTGCGCTCAGAATGACGGAATGATGGGTGACCGTCTACGCACGGCGCCGTCAGAACAAGTGAGAAACCGATACGATGCCTGCCGGTCGCCGTTGGCCGGAGGTGAGTTAGGAGTAAGGAAACGCGCTATGATTCGTTGCCCACG
>CBJNAR010000643.1:0-3391 GCA_966434075.1 uncultured bacterium | reverse complement strand
GGGCGGATTGGCTCCGCGCATATCGGCGCAGTTGGCCGGGTTCAGCGGGCTGTTGGTGCAGCCGGTCGAGCCGTAATTAGGGCCCACGCCGTTCCCGCCCGGCGACGGTAGCCCGTTACGCTGATCGACGCCGGTGAGCAGTTGCAGCGGGTTGGGATTGGCCGGCGGCGAGTTGGGATCCGGGTTATAAAGACTCCGCTCACGGAAGGAGAGCAAGAGCTTCCAACTGGAATCGCCGCTGGGCGAGTTCGCCGACCAGAACTGGTAGGGATGCAGGATGTCGTTCGCCGAGGTCCGGAGTTCGTTTTCCAGATCGGGCCGGAACCGGGTGAAGGGCAGGCTGGGGCCGGGCGGCGCGGCCACCGGGCAGGTGCCGATGATCTTCGCGGCAGCGGCCGCGCTCACGGGCACGGTGTTGATGTTGACCGCGCGCGCAAACGTCGTCGGATTCTGGATACTCGCCGTGACCCGCACGCCGTCTACCCAGTCGGGCACGCGCGCTGTGTCATTTGGCGCAACCTGGTAGCAGCCGGTCGTGTTCGGCGGGTTCGTGCAGGTTGGCGCGCCGGCCATGATGTGATACTCCAACGTAGGGACCGGAGACGCCGTGCCGTTTGTCCCGCCCTGGTTGGCGTTGACGAACTGCGTGACGGCGGCCCATACGGTCTGGTTTGTGACCAGATAGGTCTCATGGCAGGGCGTGGGGCTGCAGGACACGGCGATCCCCGGCGCCGTCATGGCCTGGACGGCGGCCAGCGCCCCCGCATCAGCCCCATTCTGCATGGTGCGTCGCTGGAGTAAGGTGCTCCCGCCGTCCACGGCCAGGCCCACAAACGCCAGCAGCGCCAGGGCGCAAAGCGCCACGATTACCACTGTTTGTCCTTTGACGACACGCCTGCTGTTCATCATGCTCAATCCTTGTTGCGCCGGCTCACGGATCGCTGAGCCGCGAGTACACGCCCCCACCCGGCATCCAGGTGCAGCCCCCGGACTGCGGCCCTGGTTCGTCCTGCTCGATCAGTAAGCCGTACACGGCACTATTGTTGCTTTGCAGCGCCTCATAGAAGCGAAACTTGTAGGCCCAGGTGAAACGCACCCGGTCGATGGGATCGTTGCCCGAGGTCTCGTAGTTGCCGTTTGGCCGCTGGACGACGGTGATGTCGTCAAAGTAACCATCCTGGCCGCCGCTGCCGTGCCCCGGCGGAACCGGGTCGACCCATTTCTGGGCGACGGTCGAGTCACTCTTCCCGGCGGCAACAAAGGCGGTGCGCGAGGGACCCCAGACATAGACCGTGCGGTCCAATGCCTTGCCGAGGTTAAACGGCGCGCCGCTGAGCGGGGTCGTGAAGCCGTCCCGCGCGATCAGGTCAAGGATCGGGGATTGAAGGTTGTTGCCCAGGTCGCCGGGCTTGTAGGTCTCCGACCAGTCGCCGGTGCGCGATCCCACGCCGGCGCTAGACGGCCAGGTGCTGGTGAGCACGATGGTGCCGTTCCAGTTCCAGTAAATCCAGTTGGAGAGATCCTGCGACAGATCGTCGCCGTCGCCCTTCTGCCGGCCCATGTCGGCACAGTTACTGGTGCCCGACGGACAGCCGCTCATCCCGGTCTTGTTATAGTTGGGGCCGACGCCGCCCGGAGGTAGCCCGCGCCGCGTATCAAACGCCGTCAGCAGTTGGGTATTGTAGTCCGCGGCCCCGCTGGCGCGGTAATTATTGAAGCTATAATGCCGGAAAGAAAGAGTGTCCTTCCAACTGCCGTTGAAATCGGGCGTTGATGTCCAGAACCGATAGGGATGCAGCCGGTCGTTGCCGTTGGTCAGCATCTCTTCTTCGAGGGCAGGCCGGAACCGGGTGAAAGGCAGGGTCGGGCCGGGGTCGGCGGCGTCGGTGCAGGTGGCGTAGACGCGGGCCGCCGCCGGGGCGCTCACCGGCACGGTGCTGATGTTGACGGCGCGGGCAAACGTGGTCGGATTCTGGATACTGGCCGTGACGCGCACGCCGTCGGTCCAATCGGGCACGGTTTGCGTGCTGCTGTCCACGGCGGTTTGATAGCAACCGCTCGCGCAGCCGGGCGCGCCGGTCATGAGGTGATACTCGACCAGCGTGGTCGGGGTGGCGCTGCCGATGGTGCCGCCGGCGTTCGCGGCCACGAACTGCGTGGCCTTCGCGACGACATCGTGGCTGGTGACGAGGTACGTCGGGTGGCAGGTGGTGGCGTTGCCCGAACCGTTCACGCAGGTCACGGCGATGCCGCCTTCCTGCATAACCTGGATGGCGGCCAGCGCGCCGGCATCGGCGGCGTTTTGCATGGTGCGCCGCTGCAACAAGGTGCTCCCGCCGTCCACGGCGAGGCCGACGAAGGCCACGAGAGCCAGCAGGCACAGCGCCGCGATAATAACTGTCTGTCCCTTCCTAAAACGCGCCCATTCCATTGAATTGCTGCACTCCTCATACGCACTACTCACCTCTCCGTCAGCGCTGTCGACGCGGATGTAATCACAACGCTGGACCCAACTCCAGGAAAGGGCACCGCCAGGTGCAACGTGTTACTGATCCGGACGGTCACCGGCGAATATGAACAGGGCGCGGTGCAGGTGGTATCCGTCACCACGCTCAGGGAGAAGTTCGACGCGTCGTTGACATTGATCAGGAACAAGGTCGGCGAGATGGCCTGCTTGACATCGTTCGCGGTTGCGCTGGGATGCAGCGCGGCGTAGTGAGAGCCTTCGCGGGCGCCGTTGTTCACCGAGTTGATGGTGAAGACCAGCCGCGAGACCTCGAAGATGCCGAACAGCATCAGGAACAGGACCATGGCGACGAGGGCGAATTCGACCATCGACTGGGCCGGCGCGCGGCGATAGGCGGTGGCTCGTGGAGACAAGCGAGAAAGGTTCATATTTTTACTTTCGTATGGTCCGTCTATGGTGCCGTGTAGGGCATGGTGGCGCTGGCGGCCAGGGCCAGGTCGCCGTTGCGAATCAGGCCGAACAAGAAGCTATGAGTATAGTTGACCGTGACGACCACCTGTCCGTTCACCGTGTCCCGATTGATGCAGATGGCGTTACCGCAACTCGACCCGCTGCTGTTGGGGACCACGGCCCCGTTTAGCTCGTTGGTAACCACGTTGCGGACATTGGTGTCGCTGGTATCATGCATGGCCGCGCGGGCGCCTTCGCGGGCGGCGGAGGTGACGGCGAGTTGTTCGGCATACATGCGCCCGAAATCGAGCACGCCGAGCAGCAGCGCGGCCAGGATCGGCATGACGAGCGCCAGTTCGAGCAACGCCGTGCCCTGGCGAGCGCGTCGGCCGCTGCTGGTCGCCACGTGATGTAGCGGTTTCCAATTAGTACTCAGCATAGGTATCATACCCTGGAGGCGCCTTGCCGGATCGC
>CBJNAR010000642.1:0-3393 GCA_966434075.1 uncultured bacterium | reverse complement strand
CAATTCCAGCGCGTCGCCGCAGTTGTTCCAGATCGCGCGGCGGCTGTTGAAGGTGTACGGGTGGCCCGGCTCGGTGTAGACGCGCAGGCTCATGTTGCCCGGCAACACGGCACCCTCGTCGAAGATGTAGTGCTGGCGGACCTCGTTCTTGTCGCGCAGCGTCCATCCCCCTAGATTGGCGGTAGCCGTGCCCAGGTTACGGATCTCGACGTATTCCAGGCCCGCCGCCTCCACATTGCTGATGAATACGTCGCCGGTATGCGCGACGGGCGCCTTGAGGTTCTCGGCCACCGGCTCGCAATTGGTGCCGACCTCGGTGGGAGTGGACGCCGCGGGCATGGGCGTGGCGGTCACGGTGGGCGTGGCGGCATCCGCGAGGGGGGTGGGCGTGGCCGTGGGCGTGCCCGTAAGCACCGGCGTGGCCGTGGGTGTGCCGCCGTTCGGATAGCGAGTGTCGAGCTGGAATTTGCCCAACTGGCTCAGCAGCACTTCATAGGGTGTGCCGGCGTTCTCCGGATGGTGCTCGAAAATCGCGCGCTCGAAATACTGCACGGTGTAGGTTTGCCCGTTGAGCGCGGACCGCTCCTGGAACGGCTCGGTCAGCGGGTAGCCCTGCTGCGCCAGCCCGCCGTGCTCCGTCCAGTACTTGAGGAACAGGCCCGACACGCTATGTTTGGTCTCCGGGAAGTAGCGGCTGTCGGCGCCCGGCGCCCCGCTGACCGGGGCCGCCGCGGGATTGGCGCCGTTGGGATAGCGCGCATCGAGTTCATAGGTGCCCAACTGGCTGAGCAGCACGTCATACGGCGGCTGGTTCTCGGGGTGGCGCTCGAAGATGGCGCGCTCGAAGTATTGCACCGTGTAGACCTGGCCGTTCAGCTTCGACTGCTCCTGGAACTCCTCCGTCAGCGGGTAGCCCTGCTGAGCCAACCCGCCATGCTCCGTCCAGTACTTCAGGAACAACCCGCGCACGGTATGCCGGGTCTCCGGGAAGTAGCGGCTCTCCTCCTGGGCGGCAGCTGGCCCCACGGGGGCCAGGCAAAGCAACCCCAGACCCAGGGCGGCGACGCAGAGCAGCAGATAACGTCGGTTCACGCGATTCTCCTTACCATACCATAGGCGGGGCACGCGAGGCAAAGGCGCAATGGGGCATTTCCACGAGGCACACCGTGTAGGCCGCGTGTGGATCGGCGGGGGCGATCCGGGCAGCACAATCCGCGAGTCCCGCGCCCATCCAGCTAATTACCACTGTTGCGGGCTTATTTTAGCACACGCCGCCCGGCCCGTCAAAACGGCCCATGCCCACCGTCCAGCGCCGATTGATCCTCACCGCAGGGACGCAGAGAGCGTTAAGGTTAGGGCTATTCGCGCTTTCATCTTCTACATCAGAACGCTGCGATCCCCTGCCGGGCACCGTCGAAATGGTACACGATTGTGACCCCTGGCCTGCCTATAGCCGGGCTATCCAGCCGCTCATAGAAGCACCGCAAAGACGCATAAACCACGAAGATCGTTTTTCCTAATCGCGTTCTTCGCGATCTTGCCGCCTTCGCGCTGCCTCTATGAGGGCAGTCAGGGCCGCCGGTTGACGGAGCGGCGGGCTGGTGCTATCATCGCCGGAGTGCGGCCCGCCAGGGCACCGCAGCAATCCATCGCAGGGGGAGTGATATGGCTATTTTCGATCTGCCGCTTGACGAGTTGCGGCAGTACCGCCCGCCGCGCAACGAACCGGCCGATTTCGACGCTTTCTGGGCAACCACCCTGGCTGCAGCGCGTGCGTTCCCGCTCGACGCGCAGTTCGCGCCGGTGGACTACGGCCTGCGCACGGTCGAGACGTTTGACCTCACTTTCAGCGGCTACGGCGGGCAGCGCATCAAGGGCTGGCTGCTGCTGCCGCGCAACCGCGCGGGGCGCCTGCCCTGCGTGGTCGAGTACATCGGCTACGGCGGCGGGCGGGGCCTGCCGACCGACTGGCTGCTGTGGTCGGGCGCGGGCTATGCCCACCTGGTGATGGACACGCGCGGGCAGGGCAGTTCCTGGTTGCAGGGCGACACGCCCGACGCCGAGCCGGACGGCGGCAACCCGCACTATCCCGGCTTCATGACCCGCGGCATCCTGGCACCGGAGACCTATTACTACCGGCGCGTCTTTACCGACGCCGCGCGGGCGATCGAGGCGGCGCAGAGCCACCCGGCCGTCGACCCGGCGCACATCGCCGTCAGCGGCGGCAGCCAGGGCGGCGGCATCGCGCTGGCCATGGGCGGGCTGGTGGCCGGGCTGGATGCTGTGCTGCCCGACGTGCCGTTCCTGTGCCACTACCGGCGGGCCACCGAGATCACCGACTCCAATCCCTATTACGAGATCGCGCGCTACTGTCTGGTGCAGCGCGACAAAATCGAGACGGTGTTTCGCACACTCGCCTACTTCGACGGCGTGAACTTCGCCGCCCGCGCCACGGCCCCGGCCCGCTTTTCGGTGGGGCTGATGGACGAAACCTGCCCGCCTTCCACGGTGTTCGCGGCCTACAACACCTACGCGGGGCCGAAGGACATCCAGGTCTGGCCGTACAATCACCACGAGGGCGGCGGCAGCTTCCAGACGCGGGAGAAGGTGCGCTTTTTGCACGAATGTTGGAGCGCACTTCCCCAGGCGGATGGGGGGAACGAGCAGACCCGTTAAGAACTAAGGCCAGCCTCAATGTTGCAATGCTGTAATATGCGCATCGCGACCGGATCAGGGTTCTGTAACGTCGCGCTAGTAAACTGGTCTAAGCTTCGCGGTAAAGCGAAGCGGCATGGACGCAACACTGGGGCTGTGCTATCATGGATTCGACCTTTCGCCGCAGAGAGCAAGCCATGACCAAACACGAGCCGCCGCCGGCCACCGGCCTGCGCGCGCTGCCGTCCGTCGATCAGCTACTGAACGCCGAGGGGCTGGCGGCCTGGCGCGCGGCCCTGCCGCATGACCTCGTCGTGACCGCCGCCCGCGAGGCGCTGGCCGCAGCGCGCGCCGCGATCGGGGCCGGGCGCCCGGCTCCCGCCCTGGACCGGCTCGCGGCGGACGTGGGCGAACGTCTCCAGGCGGTGACGAGCGCCGGGCTGCGTCCGGTGATCAACGCCGGGGGCGTGATTATCCAGACGAACCTGGGCCGGGCGCCGCTGGGCCAGGCGGCGCGCGCCGCAATGGCCGCCGCTGCCGCCTACAGCAATCTCGAATACGACCTCGACGCGGGGACGCGAGGGTCGCGCTACGTCCACGCCGCCCGGCTGCTGACGCGGCTCACCGGCGCCGAGGACGCCCTGGTGGTCAATAATGCCGCCGCCGCGCTCTACTTCGTGCTGCTGGCCTTCGCCGCCGGGCGCGAGGTGGTCCTCTCGCGCGGGCAGGCGGTGGAGA
>CBJNAR010000641.1:0-3396 GCA_966434075.1 uncultured bacterium | reverse complement strand
CGCAGGGGGCGGGCGGGCCGGGCGTGGCGCTCCATGGCCGCCAGCAATGCCGGGCCCATCGCCCAGATGTTGCGCTGGGCCAGCGCCCACTCCGATGCGGCGCGACCCAACGCCTGGGCTTCGGCCCGGTGCCCGGCTACCCAGCGCAGGCGGTCGGCCACATCGTCCGCAGAGGGGATGCCGCGCACGCCGCAGCGCCCAAACGGCGCCTCGTCGAACACCTGCCACCGCGTGGGCGGCACCGGCAGCACGCAATCGGCGGCCTCGCTGCACACATCGGACTGGCCTTCGGAGTCCAGGGCGATCACGGGCAGGCCGGTCGCCATGCCCTCGACCAGCGGCAGGCCGAAGCCCTCGTTGCCCAGCGCCAGCAGCACGTCGGCCTGGCGATACCAGTGGGCGATGCCGTGCGTGCGCTCCTCCGTGTCCACGAAGGTGATGCGCGGATCGTCGGGCACGTAAGGCGTGACGCGGAACCGGGTCTTGATGATCAGCCGGGCCTCCGGGTCGCCCGCGAACGCCTGTTTCCAGGCGGCGATGCCGATGTGGATGTTCTTGCGCGGCACAAACGTGCCCACGATCAGCGTGGTGACGCCGGGGCGCTCCGGGCGGTCTTCGTAGTGATAGACCTCCGGGTCGACGCCATGCGGCACCACCTCGACCGGCACAGTGACGCCCGACTCGCGGAAGGTGCGGGCCACGAACCGCGAGGGCACCATGACGGCGCGGGCCGGGTTGAGCACGTCGGCCCAACCGGCGGGCAGCGCGCTGGTCTCCCACATGGTGTAGATGAACAGATCGCGGGCGGCGTGGAACGGGGCCAGGTTTTCGCGCGGCCAGGAGAAGCAGAGCGTGACGGCGCCCGGTTCGGGGCGCGAGCGGGCCAGGATGGCCCCGATTTCGTCGGACAGCCCCGCCGGGTCGATGCGGATCGGCGTGACGTGCACCGCCGCCCCGGCCTGGACCATGCCGCGCACCACGTACTCGGAGAGGCTGCCGTAGCCGTCGTAGACCATGAACGGCGCCGCCACCGTGACCGGCTCCAGGGCCGGGCGGACAGCAGGCGCCGCGCCGCGCCCATTGCGCAGCGCGACATAAAAGTCGCGGTCGAGGGCCAGCCGGGCGGTGACTTCCTCCAGTGGCCGGCGCTGCCAGCAGGGATCGGCTAGGTTGCGCGCGGCGGTATTGCCGGGATGGATCAGCGCGATATAGTAAGACGAGTCCGTCGTGGCGGCGACGCGCTCCGCGGGGAACTGGCGCAAGAACGCGCTGTCCTCGCCGCGCTGCGTTTCGGGGAAGCGGTGCGCGGCCCAGGCCGCCTTGTGGTAGACCAGGCTGCAGCCGGCCACGCCGGGATAGGCACCGGGCGGCTCCTGAAAGCGCCAGGCGTCGCCCGCGTAGGGGCGGTAATAGAGCAGATCGCGCACGCCGCAGACATCGGCCTCGGCGGCCAGCAGGGCGGTGACCTGGGCGCTGAGCCGGTGGGGCCCCATCCAGTCGTCGTCGTCCCAGTGGGCGATGAGGACGCCCTGGCTCATCTCGCAGGCCAGGTTGCGCTTGGCACCCAGGGCCATGCGCCGGTCGAGCCGGACGTAGCGGATACGGTCGTCGTGGGGCACCAGGTCGGCGATGGCGTCGTCGCCGTCGTCCAGCACGATCAACTCGCGGGCGGAGTAGTCCTGCCGCAAGAAATACCAGATCGCCTGGCTGACGAAAGGCCGCCGATTGTGCGTCGGCATGATGCAACTGACGAGGGGAGTGTCGGTCATGCTGCGTTTCAATCTAATCGGTTTCCGTCCCATCGTGCCAACGCTGGGAGGATGTGCGAAGCCCCGGTTATGGCCGCGAGGCTCGCTGCGACTATCGTACTCTCATGCCCTGAGCGCCGGCTGACCCGGCACTGAAGTCGGGCTGAGAAATCGCTGAAGTCTGGCTGAGCTTTCACGTTGCCGCTTCCGGTCCGCGCTACGCTTCGTCATCGTCCGCCGAGGCGGTACTATGCGCCAGCCGGCGCAGCGCATCCAGCAGGTTGCGCCAGCCGACGAACCGGGCCTCCATCTGGCCCGCGACATCCACGATCTCGCCGTGGACGTGGCCCCGCGCCGGGATCGCCAGGCGCACGAGCACCGTGACGTAACGGGTGGCGGACAGATTTTCTCCATCGGCGGGTGTGGACACGGCATCGCTCCAAAGCAGCACCATATGCCCGCAGCATAGCACCGCGGTCTGAACTGCCCCTGAGATCCGGCTGAGGTTTGCGTGAGGTCTGGGAGTGAGTGTGGCTGAGACAGGCGATCCGCACTGCAAATAGTTGGTAGATTATAATCCTGACCGTAGGCCGGGCTGTTCAATACTGAAGTATAATGACTGTATGTTCGTTGATTCTCGTGCTTGGCTCACAAATCTGGTACGGCGCTATCCTACTGCACCCCGGCGAGTTGCTTTACGGGACGTAATATTGTGCGAGATCCGCGATCCATCCTTTCTTGGATGGCTAGGCGCGGTTGTAGGTCTGCTAGCCGGCGCCGGATTGGTCGCGCAGTGGAATCACTCGGCCGCACCCTTTGTCGTGTTCGCGATGGCTATGCTGGCGCTAATATGTGCAGTAGTCGTCGTGAATGACCTGCTAGTTACACAACGTCTCGCCCGGTACTCCGTCCTGGCGGTAGTGGAAGTGCTGGATGTGGATTTTCCAGCGCGGGCACCGACAATTCAGACTCCTGCCCGCGGGCAGGGACCGGGCTATTGCGTAATAAACTGGCAGGTCACATTGCCGACCGATACATTCTACGAAGGACCCATCATACTCGTGAGGGGAGAGCGAATCCTTCCGTGGGTGGACCATCCGGGTGCCCGGATGGAGGCGCTTGTGAATCTTGACCCACGCAATAGGGGTGTTTATTATGGAGTACGGCCCCTTGAGTCAGGGGTGATTGGATCCAATGGATCCTAGACACGCGCCGGATCGTGGCGGATCTGCTCGTAAAGCTGGGTAGTGGCCGGTTCGGGACTCATATCGAACTCGGCGCGCAGGATGTCCACGCAGAACTGGTACTGGCGCAACGCCTGGGCGCGCTCGCCTCCGCGTACGTGGCAGCGCATGATCAGGCGGTGGGCGTCCTCGCGGTAGGGATCGGTCGCCACCAGGCGAAAGGCCGTGGCGAGGCAGGCGGGGTAGTCGCCCTGCGCGTAGTGATAATCGGCGATGCGGGCCAGCAAGGTCAGATAGGCGGCACGCAGGCGCTCGCGTTCCACGGCGGCGTAGACATCAGTCCCGGCCAGGAGGTCGCCCCGATAGAGCCGCACGGCGCGCTGATAGCACGCCATGGCCGCGCCCGTCTCGCCGTGCCGCAGCGCGCGGTCGCCTTCCTGGATCTGGGCTTCAAAGTGGGCGAG
>CBJNAR010000640.1:0-3398 GCA_966434075.1 uncultured bacterium | reverse complement strand
GGCAGGGGCCCTGCGGAACAGCGCCCCTGCCTTTCTAACGAACGGTTGCTACTTTCTATGTCACTCCCCGCCGCGCCGGGTGCCACGGGCCGGTTTCAAACCGGCCCCTACAGCAGCGCGGTTCGCGCTCCCCTGCCCCCGCGCCGGGTGCCACGGGTCGGTTTGGGAGCGGCCCCTACAGCGACCGGGTTCACGCCCCCGCGCTGTCACTCTGAGCGCAGCGAAGAGTCCCGTCTCCGTTGCCGAGGCGGGCCATGCCATTCGCGCCCGACAATGATAACGATTCGCGGGCGCAAAACGAGACCGCGCATGCCAGAACGTGCGCGGTCCGTGCTTGCCCGAAGCGAGCGTGCCGGGTGGCCTACGGGTTGAACGTGTCGGTAAAGCCGAGCCAGCGGTGCTGCGGGTTGCTCTCGTAATCGTAGACATCGAGGACGGCGAAGATCTGGTTGGTGGCGCCGGTCCAGTACATGATGCCGCGCTGGAAGTCCTGCCAGGCGCCGGCCCCGCCCTTCTCCGGCTCCACGGCCCAGCCGAGCCGCTCGCGGACGCGGGCGCCCGTGCCTTCGCACCAGACCTTGTTGAAGCCGCGCTGCGGCACGACGAAGCCGCGCGGCACCGGGCTGGGGTTGCAGGCCAGCGGCTGGCCTTCGACGTAGGTGTCGTTAAAGTGCTGGTAGGTGCCGTCGTCGAAGAGGACGAAGATCGACGGGTCGCCGAAGGGATAGGTGCTCTTCTGGGCGACGTAGAGCATGGTGCCGTGCTCGAAGCGCTCCACCGCCGTCTGCACGGCCTGTTCGCCGCGCCACGGCACGGGGCAACCGATAGCCGAGGCCAGGGTCGGGTTGTTGGCCCAGACCTTGCCGAAGCCGCGCACCGGCACGGTCGGGCAGGACGGGCGCTCGTAGCGCCAGCTATAGTAGTGGCGGCCCACGTTGCCCATCTCCACCTGCCAGCCCGCCGGGTTGTTCGGCGAGTAGGTCAGCACGCGGCGCTGGAATGCCTGCACCAGCACCTGCCGATCGATGCCGCCCACGCGGATGGTCGTCCAGAACGCCTCCGTGACCGGGTAGCCCATGACGAACACCCAGTTCATCAGCGGGCCGTTCTGGTACTGGTTGTTGGCGTAGATGATCCCGTTGCTGTTCAGGAAGGACCAGAACACGTCGGGAATATTGTGCTGGGTTTCGGGCGCGAAGGCCGCCGCCCTGGCGAGATTGGCCGGGCCGCCGGTGGGCGCGGTGGTGCCGTTCTTGTCGATGGTGGCGGCGATGGGCGTGCCGGGCGCCAGGCGCTTGTCGGGGCCGCCGCCGTACCAGACGTTGGTCGCCCGGCCCAGCGCGGCATAGCTCGGCGCGGGCTGGGTCACGTCGTTGGTGTCCCCGGCCACGGCCACCGGCGAGGGATCGACCTGCTGGTACGCATCGTTGCCGATCTGGATCTTGCCGGTCATCATCTCGACCACGAGCAGCCCGTTGGTGACGTACCAGGGGCTGTTGGGGTCGGCGTTCGGGTCGTTGATCTCCATGCGGCTCTTGTCGAAATATTGCACCAGGTGCCGGCCGTTCGGCCCCTGGGCATAGGGCTCTTGCTTGGCGACAAACGGCTCATTGCCCCAGAGCCAGCTCCGGGCCACCTTGCCCTGGGCCACCGGCTTATCGGTGCGCTCCCAGAGGCGCTGGAACGCGGCATTGGCGAACGGGTCGGCGGCGGCGGGCAGAGGCGCCAGCGCGCCCCCGGCCACGGTCGCCAGCAGCGACAGCCCGGCCACAGCGTGCAGCAAATAGCGCCCCGCCGGGTGGGCAACAGTACGGGTCAACATCGTCACGAACCTCCAGGTTCTCCGTCTGCGGGCGGCTCCGGACCCAACTCCCCCGCCCGCGCTGGTAGGGATGGTCTTGTGGTGCCTCTATCATCCTCAACGGATACTTACGAAGGGGGTTGCGCCTGTCGGGTGAGCGCGCAGCCCGGCGACATGCCCGTCGCGTGCTCGTGTTTGGAGTCCTGTGTTCAGGTTCTAGGCATTTTTCATATGTAGCTGCGCGATTTATCGCGCCGTACTCGTTGGTCGTAGCGTGTTCAGCCTTCCATAGGTGCTTGGACGCTGCACCACGTAGGCAGTCACACAAGGGCTGTCACTCTGAGCGCAGCGAAGAGTCTCGTCTTGGTCCCCCACGAGACGGAGATTCTTCGCTCCGCTCAGAATGACAGGTCCCGGCGCCTAAACTACTCCCTGACCCCGGCGCACCCATGGTATATAATGGAGTTACGACGTAATGCCGGGCTTATCGGGAGGACAACGCGATGCGCGTAACCAGGACCAAGATTATCCGGATCGGCAACTCGCAGGGGATCCGTATTCCGCGCCGGCTCTTGGCGCAGGTCGGGATCACGCCGGATGCCCAGGGCCGGTTCGTGGGGCAAGAAATCGAGATGGCGGTCGGGGCGGGCGGTCTGATTCTGCGTCCCGTGAGCCACGTTCGCGCCGGCTGGGAGGAACAGTTCGCCCGTATGTCCGAGCAAAGCGACGACACGCTGCTGTACGACGCCACCCTTGCCAACACCTGGGATGAGCGGGAATGGGTCTGGTAGGCTATTGCCGAATGCATTAGGGCACCGTCGACGAACTCAGGGGAACAGCACACTCTGACGATAAACGAGTACGGCGCGATAAATCGCGCAGCTACACACGATAAGTAGCTGGAATCTGAACCAGGCGCAAGAAGGCCCCGGCATTGCCGGGGCCTGTTGGCATTATGTAAACCCTCCCGCGCTCGCCTACCCCGCGGCTGGCGAAGCGCCCACCGCCGCCAGCGCCCGGTCCAGCACTTCCTCCACGGAGAGGCCGTCGGTGACGATGCGGATGGCGTCGGGGGCGGCGCGCAGGGGCGAGACCTCGCGCGTGCTGTCGATGGTGTCGCGGCGGACGATTTCGTCCAGCGTCTGCTCGTAGGTCAGGGCGCCGGGGCGGCCTTGCTGCTCCAGGTAGCGGCGGCGGGCGCGCTCCTGGGCGCTGGCGTCGAGGTAGATCTTGCGGCCGGCGTCGGGCAGGACGACGGTGCCGATGTCGCGCCCGGCCATGACGATGCCGGGCGGGCGGCCCGGCTGCCCCACCCCCAACGCCACCTTGCGCTGCTGGGCCACCAGCGCCTGCCGCACCCCCGGCCACGCCGACACCTGCGACACGGACGCCTCCACCGCGGGGCGGCGGATGGCCCAGGTTACGTCCTGGTCGCCGACGAAGACGCTGTAGGCGCGGCCGTCGGTGTCGGTGGGCAGCGGCTGGCGGATCTGCATGGGCAGGGTCTCGGCCAGCGTGGTCAGCGGCTCGGCAGTATCGAGAGGGATGCCCTGCTGCTGGGCCGCCCAGGTGACGGCACGGTACATGGCCCCGGTAT
>CBJNAR010000639.1:0-3401 GCA_966434075.1 uncultured bacterium | reverse complement strand
ACCAGGGCCCCGGCGTCCAGCACTTGCTCGAAGTTGTCGAGCACCAGCAGCAGGGACTTGTCGCGCAGGTAGTCGGCCAGCATTTCGGCCAGGGACCGGCCCGCCGTCTCCGTGATCCGCAGCGTCGCGGCAACGGCGGAGGCCACGAGGCCGGGATTGCGGATGGGCGCGAGGGACACGAACCAGACGCCGCAGGCGTAGTCGTCGAGCAGGCGGGCGGCGGCCTGGACCGCCAGGCGGGTCTTGCCCACACCCGGCGGGCCGGTGAGGGTCACGAGGCGCACATCGGACTGCCGGAGCAGCCGGCACACCGCCGCGATCTCGGCCTCGCGGCCCACGAGCGGCGTGGGGTAGAAGGGCAAATTGGTGTGCGGCGCGGTTACGAACGCCGGTGAGAGCGCCACCGGCGGCGCGGGGGCGGTGAGTACTACGCTGCCCGGCGCGTGCGGTGCCGGGGTGCGCGAAGCCGGGGTAGTGGGCGGCGGGGCCGGGGGCAGCACAGGCGGGATGCCCTCCCGCGCCCATTGGACGTATGCCGCCTGATCGCTTTCCGGGATGCCCAGGTGGGCCACGACCAGTTCGGCCATCTGCCGCGACGGGCGGGCCGTGCCCGCCTCGATCTTGCGGATCATCTCGCCGGAGCAGCCGACGCGTTCGGCGAATGCATCCTGGGTCAGGTCGGCGGCCTTGCGCTGCTGTTTGACCCAGGCGCCAAAGGAAATCTGCCTATCCATCGGCGTCCCTCCTCTCGCGGTCTCCTACCCGAGCACGAGACGCCTTTAGCGGCGAGCGGCCGGTTTACCGCTTTTCTTACCGCTCGCCTTACCATTATTATAGCACCTTTACCTTCTCTTGTAATCCGTCTTTTGCTTTAATTGAATCAGAAGCCGGCAACCATCACCAGATGATGATAGATGACGGCAGAACGACACTGGTATCCCGCGCGTGCGGGCCAACGGCAAGTGACCCGGCCCCAGCGCGCCGCTCCGGAAAGGAGGACCACGATGTATCAGGATTATATCAGCCAGGCGCGCGCCGCTCAGCACCGGCAGGACCTCCTGACCGAGGCGGCCAATGAGCGCAGCCTGCGTGCCGCGCGGCAGATGCGCCAGGAAGCGCAGCAATCCGACCAACCGCGGCTCCACAGGCCGCAGGGCCGGCGCCAATTGAGCTTGCGTCCGGCTCGGTAGCCGCCCGGTGTTGAACGGGGCAGACGCCCGTCCTCTCGGACGGGCGTCTGTCATCCCCGGCCGCGATCCGCCCGCATTCCGTGGCGGACGAACATTACCGCTCCCGACGGGGCCGTAGAGCCACACGACATTGCAGGGGTCCAGCAAAGATATGCTGGACCCCTTTTTCATGCCGACGAGAGTTTTGGCAGTTCTTTGGCACCCCGGTCCTACATTGGAGTCGATCGGAAGACAGAGCGCCGATCCGAAGATGACGGCAGATCGACAAGTGTATCCCGCGCGTGCGCGCGCCGCGGCAAGGGATTGGGCCCGAGCGCGCCGCACGGAAAAGGAGGACCACGATGTATCAGGACTATATCAACCAGGCGCGCGCCGCCCAGCACCGGCAGGATCTGCTGACCGAAGCGGCCAACGAGCGCAGCCTGCGCGCCGTCCGGCAGATGCGCCAGGAGGCGCAACAATCCGAACCACCGCGAACGCCCAAGCCGCAAACCCCGCGCCGGTTAGGCTTGCATCCGGCCCGATAGCCGCCCAGGGTTCGGCGGCGCAGACGCCCATCCGAGAGGACGGGCGTTTGCGATCCACGGAGTGGCGCCGTGACGGCGCGTCATCGGGCCGCCCACCGGCAACGTGAAGACGCACAATGGCGAAGGGGTCCAGCGACGATATGCTGGACCCCTTCGCTATGCCAACGAGAGTGTTGGCAGTTCTTTGGCATCCTGGTCCTACGCTGGAGTCGATCGGAAGATACAGCGCCGATCCGCACAGGAGGCTCCAGATGAAGACCTTAATGATCAGCCGGACAGCGTCTATTCGCTCGTACGTTATGGTCTGCCTGACGGTCCTGCTCACCATCACCGCCCTCGTACCCCAGGCCGGTTACGCCATGCCGGCAGACCCGGACCCGACACGCGCTGCGCCGGCGGTGGTCCGCGCGTGGCAGCCCGGCCCGTACTACCCGCAAATCGGCCCCTCGTGCACCGGCTATGCGCTCGCCGCCTGGCTTGGCAGCGAACCGCAGCCGATCGCCACGCACCCGCTGGGCTGGCAGATCTACGATATGGCCGACGCGCGGGACGGCCTTGTGGGTCCGCACCACGGCACCACCGTCGCGGCGGGCGTGGCCGTCCTGACTGACCTCGGTTACGTGCGCGCCTCGCGGACCACCTCCAACCCGGACAGCGCCCTGGCCTTCCTGCGCACCAGCGGCCCGCTGGTGATCGAAGGCCCCTTCCCCGGCGGAATCCCTAGCCTGGACAGCGCGGGGAACCTGCGGTGGGCCGGCCGGCTGTACTACCACGCCTGGATCTGCTACGGCTTGGAGGCCGGCGACCGGCTGGCCTGCCAGGACAGCCTCGCCACGGCGTGGAACGCCCGCGTAGGTGGCCGCTTCCATATGTCGCGCGCCAGCCTCGTCACGGTGCTGGCCGGCGGCCGGGCCTGGTTACTGCAGAAGGCCCCGACCCCGCCCGCCGCCGAGCAACAGAGCCGCTGGGCCTACAGCCCTGAGGACTACATCGCGCTGGTTTATGGCGGCCAGGCTGCCACCACGCCGGATTGGGGCACGCGCGAAGCCGAGTTGCACCAGTTGTTCGACGCCGGCCATTGGGACGTAGACGACACGGTCGGCTCGCGCTCTAACCGCTACCGCCTCACCTGGGATAGCTGGCGCGCCGAGCACATCACCTACATCGCGGAACCGAACGCCTATGCCCGCAAGATCGCGGTCGAACAGTGGAAGGGCACGCTGCCGGGACCGGGGGTGCCGCACGTGTTGCTGGTCGCCCCGCTGTAATACCAGTCGCAGCCCGCAATCCTTGCCGGGTGATACCGCCTTCGCTCCCGCGGGAGCGAAGGCGGTCTCGGTTCCCGGCGCCCTTGTTACCAACTGTACACCCCGGTTCACTGCGGTGTTAAGGCAACCGATGTATCCTGTATAAGGTGGAGTCTACGATCTCCCTTAACCAGATCGCGGACTCCGCGCACCGCGTACCTCTGTCGATCACCCCTGTGCCGGCGCGAAATAGATCTATAATTCTTTCAGGGTGTGGGATAAACAACGATTGAAGACTCGCGTATGAACCCGGCAAGCTCCTCTGCGCGACAAAAGCGTTCTCAACAACAAATACAGCGATCTTCACTGCACCCATGACAGACACTTGTAGTATAACAACACAATACAGCGCTGATTTCTGGCACATACTTTGCTAC
>CBJNAR010000638.1:0-3406 GCA_966434075.1 uncultured bacterium | reverse complement strand
ACCAGGGGTTCCGCATCCTCGGGACGGCGGAAGTGCTGCCCACGGCGACCCCCACCGCGACCTGGCTGCCGGGCACCACGCCCACGGCGCCGCCTCCCGCCACGGCGACCCTACTACCGCCCACCCTCACCCGCACGGCCACGCCCTGGCCGACCACGCCTCCCGGCGTCAGTCTCCCCACCTACTACGGCGGGCAACTCACCTGGGCGCCCGGCAGCGGCGCCGGTTCGGTGGTGTTCCGGGTGCGCCTCGCGACCTGCTACGCGTGCGATGCGCCTCTCCCCCAGGTGGGCGACTCGCGCCCCGGCGATCCGCTGGCCTGGGGCGACGGCGGCGCCAGCGACGGCACCTACCAGGTAACATATATCGACCCGCCAAGCGACCTGGTGCTGCTGGAGAAGATCGTCAGCCACACCTATGCCGGGTCCGGCCCGTATACCGCCCGGCTGGTGGGCTGCTGCCGGATGGACGCCCCGGCGCTGATCAACAACCCCGACCAGTGCTACAGCCTGGCGGCGCGGGTGGTCCTGTCCGGCGAGCCGGCGCCGCCGGTGGTGCAGGTGCCGCCCATCGTCGATTGCCCGGCGGACGCGCCCTGCGCCTTCCACCTGCTCGGCCTGGACGCCACGGGCCAGGCGGTGCGCTTTCGCTTCCCGCGGGACGGCGAACTCTGCGACCCCGGTTTCGCGCAGCCGGGGCCGCCCGCCGCGCCGGAGGGGGCCGTGCTCGACGCCGACGGCTTCTATCGCTGGGACACCACCGGCGCCCGCCGCAACGCCACTGGCAGCACCTTCTACTCGACCCTGGTGGTGGCCGAGAGCCTCGACAGCCGGGGCGCGGTGCGCGGCAGCGCCACGCTCGATTTCCTGATCCGCATCGCCCCGCCGGGCAACGGCCTGCCCGCCTTTGGACCGCCCAGCCCGCTCGACGGCGCCACCCTAGTCATCCCGGTGGGGCAGCGCCTGAGCGTGCCGGTGGCCGCCGCCGATCCCGATGGGAGAGATCGCGTCACGCTCGCGGTGCTGGGGCTGCCCGCGGGCGCGGGCTTCGCCATCCCGCCCGCCGCCCGGCAGGTTGCGTCCACGCTGGCCTGGAGCCCGGCCCCCGCCGATGCCGGCGCCCACGTGCTCACTTTCCTGGCCGTCGATAACCACGGCGGCGTGGGCACCCTGGCCGTGCGCATCCTGGTCCAGCCCGACACGGCCTGCACCACGGGCTTCACCGATGCCGGCCCCGGTACCACCTTCTACCCCTATATCCACTGCCTGGCCTGCCTGGGCCTGGTCAACGGCTACGCCGACGGCACCTTCCTGCCCGGCAACCCGGTGACGCGGGGGCAACTCGCCAAGATCGTCGCCAACGCCGCCGGGTTGCAGGCGCCGCCCGGCGCGCCCATCTTCGCCGACGTGTCGCCGGAGCACCCGTTCTACCCCTACATCCAGCGGCTGGCGAACCGCGGCTACCTGGGCGGCTACACCTGTGGCGCGCCCGACGAGCCGTGTCCGGGCCGCTACTTCCGCCCCGGCGCGGCGGCCACGCGCGGCCAGATCGCCAAAATCGTCGCCAACGCCGCGGGACTGACCGACGGCGTCGCGCCCACCCAGCAGACTTTCGTCGATGTGCCGGTCGGCCACCCGTTCCGGATGCCGATCGAGCGGCTGGCGGGCCGGGGCATCATCAGCGGCTACGCCTGCGGCGCGCCCGATGAGCCGTGCCCCGGCCTCTACTTCCGTCCCGCCGCCGAGACGACCCGCGGCCAGATGGCGAAGCTCGCCGCCAACAGCTTCTTCCCCGACTGCCGCATCCCGGCCGGCCACGAATAGCTGCCGGGTTGGCACGATGTTTTTCACCGCGAAGGAACGAAGGACGCGAAGATTATTTATATGAGTTCGATTCTTCGCGCTCTCCACGCTTTGGCGGGGCGGTTGTTCTATCTATTCTTCGCGTTCTTCGTTCCTTCGCGGTGAACGGATCAACGGTGGTTGTAGAACTCGACCTGCCAGCGCCATTCCGAGCCGTCGGCGGCGTTCCACCAGCCGATCAGCGTGCCCACCTCGCCGCCGGGCAGGATCACCCGGCTGCCCAGGTCGGCGTGCGTGGGCCAGCGGTCCTCGCGGCGGATGGTCGCGCCTTCGCGCGCCAGCCGGGTCATGGGCAATTGCGGGCCCTGGCGTTCCAACGGCTCGCCGCGCGCCAGCACGGCCTCATCACCCGCGCGCACGACGACGCTCAGGGCCTCGGGCGCGGCGTGGACCCAGAGCACGGTGGTCGGGTCGATGCGCGCGCGGGCGAACGGCAGCCCGGTCGCGGCGGCCCGCGGGTACCAGAGTTCCCAGGTTTCGAGTACGCTCATGGACGAGTCCTCCTGCTCAGCAGCATGGTTTCGCCTTTAATCAGCAGAATCAGGACCAACCCCGGCGGCGGCCTCGCCCGCCCCCTAAAGGGGCGGGCGAGCCTTACGAAGCCCGCCTGCGCGGGCTGAGGTTATCGAGAAGAGGCCGCACAGGCGGCCCTGGTTGGCGTAGCCCGCCCCTTTAGGGGCCGGGCGCTCTCGCTACCGTGCGGATGGCCGCTTCATAAACAGGCCGGCCCGCGTAGGCGGGCTTCGTAGCGCTAGCCGGAGGCTTGAGCCTCCGGGCGCCCTCCCCATTGAGGCCGGTTATAGGCTATAATAGAGTCGCGGGACCGCGGCTATGGAAGCCGTGGCGGCGCTATTCCCCAAAAGGAGCGTAACAATGCTGTTACAGCGGGTGTATCATGACGGGCTGGCCCAGGCCGCCTATCTCGTCGGCTGCCAGGCCACCGGCGAGGCGCTGATCGTCGATCCCAACCGGCACATCGCGCAATATATCGAGGCCGCCGAGCACGAGGGGATGCGCATCGTCGCCGTGACCGAGACGCATATCCACGCCGACTTTGTGTCGGGCGCGCGCGAACTGGCCGCAGCCACCGGCGCGCGGCTTTACCTGTCCGACGAGGGGCCGGACGAGTGGAAGTACGCCTATGCGGCGGGCGACCGCGCCACGCTGCTGCACGACGGCGACTCGTTCATGGTCGGCAACATCCGCGTGGACGTGCGGCACACCCCCGGCCACACCCCCGAACACCTGGCCTTCATGATCACCGACGCGGCGGGTGCCGACGAGCCCATGGGCCTGCTCACCGGCGACTTTGTCTTCGTGGGCGACGTGGGCCGGCCCGATCTGCTCGAAAGCGCCGCCGGCCTCGCCGGGACCGCCGAGCCGGGCGCGCGCCGCCTCTATGCCTCGTTACAGCGCTTCCGCGATCTGCCCGATTATTGGCAGGTCTGGCCGGGGCACGGCGCGGGTAGCGCCTGTGGCAAGGCCCTGGGCGCCGTGCCGCAGAGCACGGTGGGCTACGAGAAGCGGTTCAACTGGGCCTTCCA
>CBJNAR010000637.1:0-3409 GCA_966434075.1 uncultured bacterium | reverse complement strand
CAGACCGTCGCCGGATCGGCGGTGAAATCGTGCCCGAAGGCGCCGTTGATCTGCAAATCGATGAAGCCCGGCGCCAGCAGCAGGCCGGTTGCGTCGATGGTTTGCGCGCCCGGCGGACAGGCAATCCGCACGGCGGGCCCGGCGGCCACGATGCGCCCCCCGTCGATCAGCACCGCCCCCTCGGCGATGAGTTCGCCGGGCGTCAGGATCGTGGCGTGATGAATGTATAGCATGATATTTCCTCTAGTAGCCGTTCCCGATAATCGCATCCCTGTAGGGGCCAGTTTGAAACCGGCCCGCGCCGCCTCCTGGCCGCCCCGCTGCCCTTTTGCGCTGTAGGGGCCGGTTTGAAACCGGCCTACCGGCTGACCGCCTCGCTGTCCTTTTGCGTTGTAGGGGCCGGTTTGAAACCGGCCCGCGCTGCCCACCGGCCCGCGCCGCTCCCTGATCGCCTTCACTCTCTGGGTGCGTTGTAGGGGCCGGTTTCAAACCGGCCCGCGCCGCCCCTGGTCGCCCTCACCGTCCGGTTGCGTTGTAGGGGCCGGTTTCAAACCGGCCCGCGCCGCCCGGCGATTAACTTTGGCCCAACAACTGATCCAGGCGCTGCGCGAGCGGGTCGAGATGCTTGCGTAAGATCGCATCGACATCCTGGCCGGGACTCGCCAGCGTCTCGGCCCACAGCGAACTCAACGCCGCCACCAGCCGGTATTCGATCATGCCCCACGCGCGGATCACCGGGAACGAGCGCCCGGTGCGCACGCCCTCGCGCGTCTGCTGCCAGAGCGGATCGCCGGCGAACGGCTCGGCGTCGAGGGCGTCCAGAGTGGCCGGCAGCAGGCCAATGGCCTTGCTATAGGGAATCAGCGCCGGGGCGCTAGTCAGGAACCGCACCAGTTGCACGGCGGCGGCATAGTTGGGGCTGTGCTTCCAGATCACCAGGTGCGAGCCGCCGACGAACGACGGGCCAGGCGGCAGGGCCGCGCCGAGTTGCACCGCCAGGTCGGGGCTGCCCTGGTCGGGTGCCCGCTGAAACAGCCACGACCCGCTGATGGTCATGGCGGCGTCGGGATTCTGCAAAAATACGGTGTCTGGTTGCGTGCCGCTGAGCCGGCGCACACTGGGCGCCAGGTAGCGACCCAGGGCGAAATAGGCACGCAGCCCGGCGCGCGCTGCCGTCTGGTTGATCTGCGTGCGCTTGCCGTCGGGCGTGACAAACGCGCCGCCCGCGCCCCATACCCAGCTTGCCACATTGAGCAGCGTCGTATGCGTCGAGCCGGTGGGCACGGTCCAGGGCACGCTGACCCCCGCGGCCTGCAACTGCCCCAGCGTGCGATCCAGCCGGTCGGCGGTGCCGAATGCCGTCTGCGGGTCGATGCCGTGCCGCGCCAGCAGATCACGCCGGTAGAACAGCAGCCGTGCGCCCACCAGCCAGGGGATGGCCCAGGTTTGCGGCTGCCCGGCCATATGGCAACTGCGCCACGCCACCGGCATGAACGCCTCCGCGCCGCCCATCTCGGCGACGGCCTCGGCGCTAAACGCCTGCAAGGCGTTCATACCGGCCAGGTCGCCTAGCCAGGTGCTGCCGATCTCGGACACATCCGATCCCCGGCCCTGCAGGGCGCTCTGAAACAGGGTATTCCACCCGGCATCCCAGGAGAGCAGCCGGGGCCGCACGCGGATGCCGTGCGCGGCTTCAAACTGGTCGAGTAACGGCTGGATGGGCGCCGCCGTGTCCGTCATCAGCGAGAGTTCGAGTTCTTCCGGCATGATGGGCCTCATTCTCCAGTTCCCGGACGCACCGCACTGTCGCGCCGGCTACAGGGAGTGAAATGTCGCACTCTCTACAACGTTGCCCAGCCCCAAACAGTAACCCGCGATCAGGCCCCACCTGCCGGTAGGCCGTGGCCGAGCGGGTACAGGCCGGGGATGGACACGGGCAGGCGGCCACCAACAGGCCGCGCGCCCCACAGCACGTCGCTAAGCGCCTCCATTGAGGATTCGAGCAGGCTATAGGTGCACAGGTAGGTCGGCGCCGCCGGATAGGCCGCCAGGTCGTACGGCAGGCGCAGCGCCACGGCCACCACCGGCGGCCCGCCGTCGAGCAGCGCCTGGACCAGCGCCGCCTGCCCGGCGTGCGCGGTGGCGTTAATCGTGCCGATCACCACCAGGTCGTACCCGCGCAGTTGGTCGCGCAGCGCCGCCACGTCGGCAGCCGTCGGGTTGAGCGGCACGATGAACTCGTCCACATGCGGGTGCCGGCGGCGCAGCGCGGCGGCCAGGCTGGGCGTCACATAGGACGAGGTGTCGGCGGGGGTCAGGTCGGCGGGCTGGGGCACGACCGCCGCCAGCCGGGCCTCCGGTGCCGGCCGCAACGGCAGCAGATGGGCATCGTCGCGCACCAGCGTGACCGCGCGGGCCGCCACTTCCAGTGCCAGCGCCCGGTGCGCCGGGCTGTTCACCACGTCGAGCGACGGCTGCGGCTGCGCGCTCACCCAGCGCTTGAGGTCGAGCACGCGCCCCGCCGAGGCCAGCGTCGCCTCGCTTGGCAGCAGGCCACGCGCCCCCGCCTGGCGCATCCCCGCGGCCACCGCTTCCTGGTCTTCGACCACCGAGTTGAGGATCAGCAGGTCCACGCCCGCGGCGGCGGCGGCAATGGCGTCGATCACCAGGCCCGCGCCCTGCTCGATAGCCCGCATATCCAGCGCATCGCTGATGATCACGCCGTCGAAGCCCAGCCGGTCGCGCAGGATGCCGCGCAGGATGGCCGGCGAGAGCGTGGCCGGGAGGTCCGGGGCGGCGTCGATGGCCGGCAGCGCGATATGCGCGGTCATGACCAGCCGGGCGCCCGCCGCGATGCCCGCCGCGAACGGCGGCAGTTCGATGCGCGCCAGCCGCGCCGCGTCGTGCTGCACCACCGGCAGCCCGTGGTGCGAGTCGCCGCTGGTGTCGCCGTGGCCGGGGAAGTGCTTCAGCGTGGCCGCCACCCCGGCGTCTTGCAGGCCCGCGACCATGGCCGCCGCCAGCGCGGCCACCGCCGCCGGGTCTTCGCCGAAGGAGCGCGTGCCCACCACCGGGTTGGTCGGGTTGTTGTTCACATCGCACACCGGCGCGTAGTTGACGTTCACGCCCTGCGCCGCCAGTTCCTGGCCCAGCGCGAAGCCCACCTGCCGGGCCAGGGCGGGATCGCCCGCCGCGCCCAGCGCCATGTTGCCGGGGAACGCCGTGGTGCCGGCCAGGGCCATCAGCGTGCCCCCCTCCTGGTCGGCGCCGATGAGCAGGGGTGGCTGGCCGCTCGCCGCTGCGGCGGCTTGCAGCGCGGCGTTGAGCGCCCGCACCTGGGCCGGGCTCTCCACGTTCAGCGAGCGAAACAGCGTGACCCCGCCGAGGTGCTGCCGCTGCAATAGCCCCA